>JAGXSQ010000041.1 GCA_018333395.1 Dethiobacter sp. | reverse complement strand
GGCAGCCAACCGCATCCATAAGTAAAAAGAAAAAGCTCTTGTTCTTTACCAGCGCATTTTTGATTACACTGCTGCTTCATTTTGCGGCTACTATCTATTTAACCGGAATTGTTGACGACAATATGGGGGAGAGAGCAGGTAGCATTGCTGAGCAAGCCATTAAACAAAGATATGCCGGGCTGGGCCACACAGTCGAATTCACGGGCGGAGCATTTAAAGCGATGATAGGCAGCTCGCCCCTTTGGCCCATTGATTTCCCGTATCAGGTATTATATTGGCAATTATCGGGCTTTACCCGGTTTGCCGCTCCTATGGAGGTCGGGATTAATTATAAGGTGTTTGACCAGCAGGGACATTTTGTTAAAAGCGAAGCAGTGCGCTACTATGTACTGGGAGTCAACCGGCTTGTTCAATCTCATGTGCCCTGGATGTAGGGAAATTAATGGCAGAAAAGACCACCGAAATTTCTAATCTGTATGTGAGGCCCTCTGTTTCGGCTCGGAAAAAGTAGCCGTCCGTTGCGGGCTTCAGGCCAGGTAGGTGAGGATGGCCAGTCGGGCTTGCTCGTGCATAACGTTGTCCATTTTAATGAAACGTTAATAATAATAAATATTAGTTGCAACTAAGGCTTGCTAGTGCTAAAATGGAAAAAAAGCCAAGTGATCCGTGGTTTTAGGGTAGTTAGTGGCGATGACCTATGGAAGCTCCTCTATTGATAGTAAAGTGAAAAAAATCGAGTAAATGGGGGCTGCTGGTAAAGGTACCGCTTTTACGAGACTCTCGGAAACCAGGCTCTAAGACATGGAGTTTTGCTATCGCCCTGTGATGCTGTCTTGGATTTCTGGAGGAAAAATAAAAGCCTCCAGGCCGAATAGTGCCCCGGAGACTCGCTCATAAGTCTCCGAAAAAGTACAAGATCGAAAAGGAGGTTTATTGTTGTGAAAGAAATGAAATGTCCAGTGACAGGCAAAACAAGTAAAGCCATTTCTAGCGGTGCTACTTCGAACCGAGACTGGTGGCCAAAGCAGTTGAACCTCAATATTCTTCATCAGAACTCAAATTTGAGTAATCCGATGGATCCAAAATTCAACTATGCTGAAGAATTCAAGAAACTCGATTTAGAGTCCCTGAAAAAGGATTTAGAGGCGTTGATGACCGACTCGCAGGATTGGTGGCCGGCCGATTACGGTCACTACGGGCCGCTCTTCATCCGAATGGCCTGGCATAGTGCCGGCACGTACCGCATGGGCGATGGTCGCGGCGGCGCAGGCAGAGGGACACAACGATTAGCACCGCTCAACAGCTGGCCTGACAATATTAACCTGGACAAGGCTCGCCGTTTGCTTTGGCCAATCAAGCAGAAATATGGCCAGAAGATTTCTTGGGCCGACCTCATGATCCTCGCAGGTAACTGCGCTATCGAATCGATGGGATTAAAACCCTTCGGTTTTGCTGGCGGCCGCGAGGACGTTTGGGAGCCGCAAGAGGACATTTACTGGGGCTCTGAGGATGAGTGGCTTGGCGACAAACGCTACTCCGGTGACCGTGAGCTCGAGAATCCACTTGCGGCTGTACAAATGGGTCTGATCTACGTGAACCCGGAAGGGCCAAACGGAAACCCTGATCCGGTCGCATCTGGCCGTGACGTTCGAGATACCTTCGCTCGTATGGGCATGAACGATGAAGAAACCGTCGCGCTTGTGGCCGGCGGACACACCTTTGGAAAATGCCACGGTGCCGGTCCCGCAACCCATGTGGGTCCGGAGCCTGAAGCCGCTGGCCTGGAGGAGCAGGGCTTCGGTTGGAAAAGTAGCTTCGGTAGCGGAAAAGGCGGCGACACGATCAGTAGCGGCATCGAAGGCGCATGGAAGCCGAACCCGACAAAATGGGACATGGGCTATCTGAACATGCTGTTCAAATATGAGTGGGAACTGCTCAAGAGCCCGGCCAACGCGAATCAGTGGCTGGCCAAGAACGTGACCGAAGAAGACATGGTAGTTGACGCACACGATCCGTCCAAGAAGCACCGGCCAATGATGACCACGGCAGACCTCTCCCTTCGCTACGACCCTCGGTACGAGCCTATCGCACGGCGCTACCAGCAAAACCCAGATGAATTCGCTGACGCCTTCGCTCGTGCGTGGTTTAAGCTGACACATCGCGATATGGGCCCACGTTCACGCTACCTCGGCATGGAGGTTCCTAAGGAAGAACTGATCTGGCAAGACCCGGTGCCATCGGTCGATTTTGAATTAATTGATGAACAGGATATCGCGGATCTTAAAGGTAAAATCATGTCTTCTGGCCTATCTGTCTCCCAACTAGTCTCAACAGCGTGGGCATCGGCGTCCACATTCCGTGGCTCTGATAAGCGCGGTGGGGCAAACGGGGCGCGCATCCGTCTTGCACCGCAGAAGGATTGGGAAGTCAATCAACCTAGTCAACTAACTGCTGTGCTTCAGGTCTTGGAAAAAATTCAAACAGAGTTCCACAGTGTACAGTCCGGCAAAAAGAAGGTGTCTCTCGCTGACTTGATCGTCCTTGGTGGATGTGCAGGTATAGAGCAAGCCGCAAAGAATGCTGGTCACAATGTACTCGTTCCTTTTAAGCCGGGACGCACAGATGTTACGCAAGAGCAGACTGACGTTAAGTCATTCTCAGCGCTCGAACCAGTTGCGGATGGGTTCCGCAACTACCTTAAAAGCAAATTTTCTGTATCTGCAGAGGAACTTTTGGTTGATCGTGCACAACTGCTGACATTGACCGCTCCTGAAATGACGGTTTTAATTGGAGGCCTGCGAGTATTGAATGCCAATTACAGACAGTCTCAGCACGGTCTCTTCACTAAAAGGTCCGAGGCCCTAACAAACGACTTTTTCGTGAATCTTCTCGACATGGGCACGGCCTGGAACCAGTCCTCTGAAGACGAAAATGTGTTTGAGGGTCGTGATCGCGCGACGGGCGAGCTCAGGTGGACTGGCACCCGTGTTGATCTCATCTTCGGTTCAAATTCCCAACTTCGGGCCATAGCAGAAGTCTATGCATGTGACGACTCTCAGAATAAGTTTCTACATGACTTCGTATCTGCCTGGAACAAGGTGATGAATGCAGATCGTTTCGACCTTACTGCCGCCTATCACGCACAGTGACGGTGATATTCTCACCGCCAATGACCTTGTAGTTTAGCCGACAACACGCAATTCCACGGAGAATTCAGCCGTCAATTACCGCCGGTTGTAAAACGGAGGCGTCTTTTTGGGCGCTTGCATGAAGAGGGAAACCTTGGCTTGTTACGCTTGGGGTTTCTCTCTTTTGATTCTTTGAGTACGGCTCCTTGGTCATACGGTCGCTCAGCGACAACCCGACTATCTCTGACGCTTTGCCAGGTGTTGTCTGATATAGGCCGCAAACTCTCTCGCCCGCACTGCTGTTGTATGGTTACGCCGGACCATTTCATATCCTCTGTAGGCAATTTGCCAGCGTTCCTCTTCATGTTCAAGATAATACATCGCTTTTTCCCGGTAGTTATCTTCATTTATCTCTACAAAAGTTTTTCCGTCAATAAACCCCAGGTCCTCTAACTCCCGTGAACCTGATGCAAGCAGTAGCGTATTGCACGCCGGAACCTCAAAATACTTGGCTATCGGGTATTTAAAAACGGAATCATCAGTGAAAAACAGTTTAGCCTTATTTATCTCTCTGGCAAACGCTGCGCCCACTAAATTATCTTTTTCCTCCGCAGGAGCGAAATCCCTGTAACCGGGGTGATGATGATGCACAAAGCCTTTCACAGCGGCCATTTCCCTCGCAATTTTTGTACGCAGGGGATAAATTCTATCGTTTAATGCTCCCATCAGCAAAAAATCGATCTCCTTTTCCAAGCTATAATCCTTAAATTCTTCAATGTAGACAAAGTTGGGCAACCAGCGCAATCTGGAGGCGAACTCAGGGAAAAACCTGAGAAATGCTTCTCTGTAAAAGGAAAAAATCAAGTCAACCCTGTTTTCCCAAACAAATTCACGAAATTCGTTTTGTGTTGTATGTACGTCCCAGTATAAGACTCCCTTGGGAATGTCTACACGCTCTAGACCGTAGATGATTTTGTTTTTGGTAAAATCATCAAAAAAGATGAAGTCGGGCTTGAACCCGGCTTTTTTTATTATGTCTTTAATGTGCGCTTCTTCCTCCACGAGGTGAATATTTAATTCCGGCATTTTTAACAGTTCCCACTTAAAAAACTCGCCGTAACGGATAATATGATGGGTACGGTTCACAGTGGAATAAAGAATGTTAATAGTCCCCATTCTTTTCTCCTTTCGAGTTACATGGCCTGAAGTATTATATGCGCGTGGCCCAACATGCGGTGATGCGACAAAAGGAACCGCCCCCTTAGGTCAGGTGCCATATCTTTCGCGCTAGAATTAGCGATATTTTTTTCTCCACTCTCATAGTAATTTAGCAAACCAGCAGGAGCAGTCAGCACAATTTGCCGAGAAAGGTGGTCAGTCCAAAAAAATGATCTTGAGTAGTGGCGAGTTAATGTCTAAAATTTTACACGCTTTAGAACATCGTCTTCCCTGCCCTGTTGTTTCGCTAGGGGCTACCGAATCTTTTGTCTTGGCCCAGGAAACAGTTTTAACCCGCCAGCAATTTATGGGACATGCCGAGGCAAGAACGGCAAATTTAGGGCTGCAAAGGGGGAATAGGCACCGTGGCGTCCGTTTCCCCAATTTTGCCGCCAGAGACGCTTTAGCTGAAGCTTTACAAGAAGTAGATATTATCGGGTGTAATTTACTGTTAAACGACCTAAATTCGGGGCAACTCACAAAAAAAGTATTGGAATATTATAATATAGCACCGCCATATATTTTTGAAGCTTATGTTCGACGTGTAATTATGTTTTCTCAAAAGGGAAAATTTGAACAAATGCTTCGAGGTAAAAAAATTATCCTGGTTTGCGGCTATGCAGATGAAGTGGCCGCGGCGTTAAACAAAAACCTAAAAAAGTCACTAAACTTTAATATTGTGGGCACCATCAAAATTCATGAATTTGAAGAAATTCCCCGGGCCAAAAAAGAAATTCAAGCCCTGGATTTTGACCTGGCCCTGCTGTCAGCGGGACTCAATGCGATTATTTTAGCCGCCTATATTGCAAGAGTCAAAGGAAAAGTAGCCTTTGATATCGGTCAGGGTATGGAGAGCCTTATCACAGGTCAAATCGTTGACGAAGGTAATTTTCTCAACAAGACCATAGGTATTGTTAATTTGCTCAAACTGTGAGAGGGGAAGAAGAGTGACCCCAACCATAACTGTTCTTATTCCTTCCTTCAACGGGGGCAGCTACTTGGTGGAAGCTCTCGCCAGTGTTTATCAGCAGACATATCCTTACTGGCACATAATTGTTATTGACGATGGTTCAACAGACAATAGCATCAGCGCTGCCAGACACTATTTCCCAGACTCCCGGGTTACGTTCCTAACTAATAAACACAATCTTGGACAGTCAAAAAGTCTAAATCTGGGCTTGGCCTTAGTTCGCACTCCATATACTGTTCAGCTTGATAGTGATGACTGGTTTCACCCCACTGCCTTGGCTGTGTTGTACGCTGCGGCTGAAAAACTGCCAGAAAAGGTGGTGTTAATTAGCGGCAATCTCCAACTAATAATTCAAACTCAAGACGGTAGCACTGTTAAAGGTGGACTATTGCGAAACCGCTCATTCACCAATCGCTATGACTTTATGCTGTCTGACTGCTCGCAGTGGCCCCGCTTTTACCGTACTTCGGCCTTAAGAAATGTGGGGGGGTGGCCCACCGATGACCCGTATGAAGGTCGATATATGGAAGACAAACGAATTCTTTTCCGCCTAATTGAAAACCATGAATTTTACTGGCTTAACCAAGTATTGTATTATCACCGGCGGCACAGCGGGAACCAGACCAAACTAACGCGGGTTTACAATGAGCTAGCCGAGTGGGTTGTAAGAGATGCGCTAAAGCGCTGGGGTAATTACTACGAGCCTATTTTTAAGGAAGATGTTTTCGGTCGCAAGCGTCTGCTCTGTCTAAAGCTTTCTTCTTCTTCTTGTGAGAGTTGAACTTCCTGGCGTCAGGCAGGAAGTTCATAATTTTTGAATTTTTTCTGGCGGGAATTTTTTCATTCTATTGGTCAAGTCAAAAATAACTTGGCTAGCGTCATACAGCCACGATAGATTATAGGCACTATGTGCCACGGCCAAAACAACACAATCCTGCCGTACAACTGTTTGTTCATCCAAAGGAACCCTTTCTAACCGAGAAGAATTTAAGCTGATTTCTGCCACAAAAGGATCGTGAAAACTGACGACGCCGCCCTCCTTGCAAAGCTGGTTGATAAGTTCAACACTGGGAGATTCGCGGATATCATCAATGTCTTGTTTGTAGGTTACGCCTAATACCAAAATATTGCTCCCAGACAGCGCTTTCCCCATGGACTGCAATGTTTTTCTGATTCTTCCTGCCACATAATGAGGCATGGCGGCATTAACCAGCCGAGCATGCTCCGCAAGTTTTGCCGGAGTTCCGTTTGTCCTTGCCCAAAAGGTGTAGTATATACTATCAACCGGAATACAGTGTCCGCCTACCCCCGGCCCGGGGTAAAATACCTGAAAACCAAACGGCTTGGTTGCTGCTGCGTCAATTACTTCCCAGATGTTGATACTACTGGCGTGGCAAACCTGAGCCATCTCATTTATGAAGGCAATATTAAGATCTCTGTACGTGTTTTCTAGGAGCTTAGCCATTTCTGCGATGGCCAGGGTACGAACGGGAATCACCTCAATTCCTAGCGCCTCATACATTTGCTGCGCCAAAAACTGGCATCGGGCAGTCAGACCGGCCACAAGCTTAGCAGTATTTTGTAAACCATGCGATTTATTGCTAGGGTCAATCCGTTCCGGTGAGTAAGCAAGAAAAAAATCTTTTCCGCCTTTTTGGCCACCAGCCTCCAGCAATGGCAAAACGGAGGATTCAGTGATACCGGGAGCTACTGTGCTTTCCACAATCACCAGCTGCCCCTGGCGAAGAACGGCGGCAATTCCCTTAACCGCACTTATCAGGCGTGAATAATCCGGGTTTTTATCTCCTGTCAACGGCGTGGGCACACAAATCACAATCACATCACAGCCCTGCAGTTCACTATAGTTTGATTGTATTCTGATATTCCCAGCACAAAGCAGTGCCTGCAAATCCTGATCAGAAACATCAGAGACATATGAATTGCCCGACAGAAGGCTGGCAACTTTTTTTTTATCTAGGTCTATTCCTAAAACGTCATAGCCTTTAATTCCCGCTAGAATTGCGAGAGGCAGGCCCACGTAACCTAAGCCCACCACTCCAATTTTCGTAAAATCCTGCCTACGGCTGATCTCATGCAAAGCTTTGCCACTCCGTTTCTGATAGTTTCTTTACATGATATGAAGCGGGTAGTTCTTTGGTCCCCTGCGCAAGGAACCAAGCTCTTTCCCTGCTCATAAAATAAAAGAGCACATCTTCTGAAAGGGGTCTGGCATGCATTATTTAATAACTGGCGGAGCAGGATTTATAGGAACACACTTAACAAAGCGCCTCCTAGAAAAAGGGCACCAGGTAAGCATCCTTGACAATCTGGCTACGGGCCAGGCAGAGCGCTTAATAGAGACAAAAGCCCAGATCATCGTTGGTTGTGTGACTGACCGGGAATTGGTCTCCCGCTTGGTTGCCGCTTCTGACTATATTATCCATCTAGCCTGCGTGGTAGGCGTCCGTCTGGCCATGCGCAAAGGCATTGAAACCCTAAAAGTTAGTTATCTAGGGACAGAAAATCTGTTAGAAGCAGCAACTCTTCACCAAAAAGAAGTCCTTATCGCTTCTTCATCAGCAATTTATGGAAAGATTAGGCAGATACCCGTTGCCGAAGAGGATGACTCCCTCTTGGGGCCAAGCATTAAGGCAAGTTGGCTATACTCTGTGGGTAAACTGGTAGAAGAGCACTTGTCTCTGGCGTATTTCCGGGAGCGCGGCACAAAGATTAAAATTGTCCGCTTTTTTAATGTAATTGGCCCCTACCAAGTAGGTACTTATGGCATGGTTGTACCCAAATTCATCCAGCAAGCGCTAAAGGGGGCGCCGCTCCCCATCTACGAGGACGGGTCGCAAACCAGAACATTTGGCTATATCGAGGACATCCTAGACGGAGTGGAGCTGGTAGTAGCCAACGGCGCTCTTGGTCAAATTTATAATCTCGGTGGGTTTGAAGAGGTGTCTATTTTAGCACTGGCTGAGAAAATAAAAAGGTTAACCTCGTCTTCCTCGCCAATCGAATTCATCCCTTACGCGACAGCTTTCGGCTCAAATTTTGAAGAAACAAGAAAAAGAGTTCCTGATATCAGCCGCCTGAAGCAGCTAGGGTATAGCCCCCGTTACTCCCTAGACGATGCGCTGCGGGAAATTATAGCACACTATACTCCAGCAACCAGCTAGCTAGTTTCCAGCTTAACCAAGACATAGCATCAGCGCAAACTACGTAAAGAAAGGGCTGGCCTGGCGGGTCCGCCCTTATTGTGGTGCGCCCATCATCGCATGTCTGATCCAAAATTTTCGTTGACTTTTGCCAGGCAACAGAATAATATTAAAATGATATCAATATACAATCATTATTTATGGAGGAGATGTTTAAATATGGAGGTAACAGGTAAAGCAGAGGAAAAACTCGTGCATCAGGAAGAAATTATTCCAAAAGCCTTAAGCGGCATGCCGATTCTCCTATCCAATATTGTTCTTATGTTGGCAGCTATTGCAGTTCTGATCCTAGGGATCAGGGCGGTCGCCGGCGACGGAAACACGACCTTAGGTATTACCTATATCGTCGTAGCGAGCATCTACCTTTCCATCGTTGGACCCATTATTTTTCTTGGGTTGAAGGTTTTAGGCCCGAACGAAGCACTGGTTTTAACTCTTTTCGGAAGATATTACGGCACCCTTAGAGGGGAAGGGTTTTTCTTTGTGAATCCCTTCGTCAGCGCCGTGAGGGTCGGCTCCTCCACTTCACCGCCTGCTAGTGCTCTTTCTGTGGCGGTTAGTACTGAAAAAGCACTGACTGTTGCGGCCGCCGCAACGGACAAAAAGATTTCTCTTAAAGCGATCACCTTAAACAATGACAGGCAAAAAATTAACGATTTGTTGGGCAACCCGATTATTATCGGTATTGTGGTTATCTGGCGGGTCGTCAACACGGCGAAAGCGGTCTTCAATGTAGACAACTATAAGGAGTTCCTGTCGATACAGAGTGATTCTGCGCTCCGAAATATTGTGCGGAACTATCCCTATGACACGCCCGGTAATGACAGCGAAATGTCCCTGCGAGGCAGCAGCCAGGAAGTGGCAGATAAGATTAAGAAAGAAATCCAGGAAAAAGTAGAAATAGCCGGGTTGGATATCTTGGAGGCGAGGATTACCCATTTGGCGTACGCGCCGGAAATTGCCGCCGCTATGCTGCAAAGGCAGCAGGCTTCAGCCATCATCGATGCCAGACAAATGATTGTGGAAGGTGCGGTGAGTATGGTAGAGATGGCGCTTACCAAGCTGAATGAAAATGACGTCGTCAAGCTCGATGAAGAGCGCAAAGCGGCAATGGTAAGCAACCTGCTTGTTGTCCTCTGCGGAAATCGGGATGTTCAGCCGGTTGTCAATAGTGGGACATTGTATTAAAAATAATGTAAGGATTTTACCAATGACAAATTCAGAGGAAAATAAAAAACAGGTTCTGCTGCGCTTGTCATCTTCCCTGTGGCGAGAAATAGCAGCCTGGGCGGAAGATGATTTTCGCTCCATTAACAGTCAGATCGAATATCTCTTAAGTGAGTGTGTAAAGCAAAGAAAAAAGGGGGGAAAATAATGCACATTCGCGGTCATTCGAAATGAAAATAAATGGCATGAGAATGAAAGTGCAGTGAAAAAAGACACGGTTAAAAAGTGATGGGGTATGTACTTTCCGGGGGGAGTGATTATTGTGGTGGCAATTTCGTCCTCATTACCTCAACTGGCCCGTTGTATTGCGGAGGGAAAAGTGACGATTACAGAAGTGGTGCAATTTTTTGACAGCAGGATACGGATATTAAATCCACAATATAAAGCGTTTATCACTGTCAGGGGCAGAACAGAAACCGATAGCGATGCCCTGGAGGCAGAGAAATACAGAAAAGCAGGAGAAGCAAAACTGTGCCAGGGAATTCCCGTAGCGGTTAAAGATATGATAGACGTTGCAGATACGGTAACAACGGGAGGGACGAAAGCGCTCTCACGACTTCCGGACCGGGATGCCACCATAGTTAAATTACTGAAAGATGCCGGCTTCATTATGATGGGGAAAACAAACATGCATGAGTTGGCTCATGGCATTACGGGAGAGAACCCTCATTACGGCACAGTGCCAAATCCTCATAATCCGGAGAGAATCTCCGGAGGGTCCAGCAGCGGCTCTGCCGCTGCTGTGGCATCAGGTATGGTGCCGGTGGCCGTGGGGAGCGATACAGCAGGCTCAATCAGGATTCCCGCTTCGTACTGCGGCATTTACGGCTTTAAGTTCGGACAGGGAGTACTCGGAATGGAAGGGTGCATGCCACTTAGTCCCACGCTTGATCAGCTGGGATTTTTAGCTGCCTCCGCCGGCAGCCTGAAAATGATCTTTCAGGAAACAACTCATATTGCTTGTTCTCCCCCGAATGCTAGGATAAAAATAGGTATGCCGGTATCCTTTTTCAGGAATCATGTAGCAGAGGAGACAATACGTAAATGCAACTTGTTCTGCAATTACCTGAAAAGGCATTGTCAGGCGGAGCTAGAAGAAACAGACCTGCCGGTACTTGATTCATCCGGTGACGCCGGCAGGACAATTGTCTTTAGGGAAGCAGGGGAGAATTACAGTTCTTTGCTCGGGGACGACAGTCTTCTGGGCAGGGACGTGGCGGCCTGCCTGGCCTTGGGCCGAGAAATAAGCAGGGACGAGTATTTAGAGGCTCTAGGCTTCAGGGAAAAACTGATTGCGGAACTAGATACGGTTTTTAGGCATTATGACTTCCTGTTGATGCCAGCTGTTCCGGATTCGGCCCCTGACATCGGTACAAAAAAAATAGTAATCCAGGGAAGACAGGTTCGCCTTGCCGAACCTTTAACGGCCCTTAATTATCCCGCTTCTCTGGCGGGTTTGCCTGTCCTCTCCATCCCGTACTTTTCAAGCCATGAGCTTCCCATCGGCTTTCAATTAATAGCCGGGAGACATCAGGAAGCGAAGCTGTTGGGTTTTGGCAGCTTTTTTGACGACATTCCCTGCTAAAGGGCGGCTGCAAATGAGTCTGGCGGGGCAAATCAAGACTGACTTATAAAAGTGCTTGACAGAACAGGGGTGCTTTGCTATCATGATAGGTGAGAACAAATATCACTGGTTTATTTTTTACGTTGTTGTGAGAATTATTATCATCTGGAGGTGTAGACATGATTACTCTTGATAAGATCAAAAAAGGGCAGAAAGTACAAATCTGTCGCATTGCGGATGAGCTGGTCCGGGCGCAGGCCATTCGGTTTGGCGTTTGCGAAGGGGCGGTGGTAATTTGTGCTGAAAAACTGCCCGACGGCCCAGTCGTTATCCGCAAGGGCCACCAGGAAATGGCTATCGGTCGCGGTCTGGCCAAAAAAATTGCTGTCAAAGAAGCATTGTAATTGAGGGGGTAGTGAACTTATGCAACGACATTGCCACGATCTCGCGAAAACCATAGAGTTGCCGCACGGCAAGCGCAGTATTGTCTTGGTCGGCAACCCCAACGTAGGCAAATCTGTTTTTTTTAACGAACTAACCGGGCGCTATGTTGATGTCTCCAACTTCCCCGGTACAACAGTGGAGATTCATCGCGCCCCTTACGGCAAGGACGTCCTGATTGACACTCCGGGAGTTTACGGCGTTTCGTCGTTCAATGACGAGGAGCGGGTGGCCCGGGATATTATTCTCCACGCCGATACGGTCGTCAATATTGTTGACGCCTTGCACATGGAGAGAGACCTGTTCTTGACTCTTCAGGTCATTGACATGGGTATTCCGGTAGTGGTGGCCCTAAACATGATGGATGAAGCGGAGGCCGGCGGTGCCAGCATCGACGTGTCGAAACTGAGCAGGCTGCTGGGTGTGCCGGTTATCCCTACAGTGGCTGTGAGCAAAAAAGGTCTACTTCAACTGAAGTCAGCCATACCCCGGGCTTCCTGCGGCCAAGCCGACCCATGGCTTGAGGAAGAGCTCAAAAAACTGGCTGACAGCGGAGTCAGTCGTAGCGATGCTGTGCTGATTCTGGAGGGAGATAGGGAAGTAGCCCACTGCCATAATCAGACGCCGCGCCCGTTGCGCGAGGAGATTTACCTGCGCCGCCGCCGCCGGGCCAACGAGATTGCGGAGCAAGTACTTATTGTCAAGGGCGCTGGCAGAAAATGGCCTAAAATCCTTGGCCAGTGGACTGTCCGCCCACTAACCGGCATTCCTATCCTGCTGGGAGTCCTGTACGCTGTGTATTGGTTCGTCGGTGTCATCGTCGCGCAGACCGTGGTAGGGGTAACCGAGGGACTGATTATGGGAGAATATTATAGCAATTTTATTACTGCATTAATACATCAGTTTCTTGCTGAAGGATCTTTTTTAGGTGACCTGCTGGCCGGGGAGTTCGGTGTGCTGACCATGGCGCCGATTTACCTCCTGGGCTTGCTTTTGCCGCTCGTCGCGGGCTTTTACCTCGCGCTGTCGGTGATGGAAGATTCCGGTTATCTTCCGCGTCTGGCCACGCTGGTAGACAGGATGCTAAATGGCCTTGGACTTAATGGCCGCGCCGTCATCCCTATCATCCTAGGCTTCGGCTGCGTGACCATGGCTACCATTACCACGCGCTTGCTGGGATCTAGGCGTGAGCGGCTGATTGCCACTGTGCTACTAGGCATCACCATTCCATGTTCGGCGCAAATAGGCGTTATCGTCGGCCTGATTGCTCCGCTTGGCCTAAACTACCTGCTGATTTACACGGCCACCATCTTTGCGGTTTTTGTGCTTCTTGGTACCGCGCTGAACCGTGTGCTGCCGGGCGAATCGACCCAGCTATTGATTGACCTGCCGCCGTTGCGCCTACCCCGCCTCAGGAACGTACTTCACAAAACATATACGAAATCCAAAACCTTTATCCTGGAAGCGGTGCCGCTCTTTGCGATGGCCGCAGTCGTCATCACCGTCCTCCAGTTTACAGGCGCGCTGTCTTGGATCAATCAGGCGCTGGCTCCATTAACAATTGGTTGGTTGCGCTTGCCGGAAGAGGCCACCACCGCTTTTATCATGGGAATTATACGCCGGGATTTTGGTGCCGCCGGCCTTTATGGTATGGTTCTGTCGCCAGTGCAGACGCTGGTTGGCCTGATTACTATCACTTTGTTTGTGCCCTGCATAGCCGCCATTATGGTTATTGTCAAGGAGCGGGGCTGGAAAGAAGGCACCTTCATCTGGGTTGGCTCGCTTGCTACCGCTTTCCTTGTCGGGGGGCTTGTAGCTTGGTTGCTGGGTTAGGGGAAAGATGGCTGCGGAATGTTTTGCCCGCCGTGCGGGTTCCGTACCGGGTGGCTGCTACTGATCTGCCCACGTTGCCGGGAGCCTTTACGGCATGAACACTGCTACCGGTGTGGCCCTGCCCCGCAACTGTGGAGGGAAAGACTAAAGAGAGAAGGAACAAACGAATACCTCGTATTCTCTGGATATGTCGACATATCCAGAGAATACGAGGTATTGAACAAAACCATTGAACCGCCGTATATCAAACGGTACGTACGGTGGCGAGACGAGAGAGGTCGGCTACTCAATTAACGAGTAGCCTTCTTCTCATTGGCGTACCTATAAAGAAGAGACCAGTTTATTAAGACGTTTGGCCAAGCGGGATTTTTTGCGGGCGGCGGCGTTTTTGTGCACGACCCCCTTACTGGCAGCTTTGTCTACTACTTTTACGGCATTTCTGAATTTATCACCGGCCAGTTCCAGGTTTCCCTGCGCCAGCGTTTCGCTAAAGCGGCGCACGGCGGTCTTGATGGTGCTCTTGATATGGCGGTTGCGCGCTGTCCGCTTCTCGGTAACTCTTATTCTTTTCAAAGCTTGCTTGGTATTAGGCATACGGTCACCTCCTTGCTCTCAGAACAAACACAATTTTACCATGTGTTTCTGGAAAATGCAACAGCGCTGCAGTGCATTTTAATGATTTGAGAACGCGGGAGGCTTCTAGATTCAGGGGGTTGCTATGAAGTAATGACGCCTAAATAGCTGTGGCGACCTAACACTTAAAGTTATTAGAATCGATTATTCAAAAAAAAAGAAAGCTTTTGGCAGGAATTTTACACCGCCAGTAGAAGTACACACAGTACCCGGGGAGAGAAAAATACGATACGGTATGCTAATAAATGTGTGCAGGTGAGCATCTGCGGACAGGGGTTGTGGCCTAAATATTTGCAATTTTTTTTTATTTCTAAAGAGTTGGTCTATTTCATCCTAGGCGCTTCACGCCAGGGTATTCTTTGACGCCAAGATTTAAGGGGCTGGACGGCTCGGCCTAGAGTTTGCGTGAGATTCATTTAGAGGGGGAGAGGTGGAAAGATGAGGGAGACGGTGATTGTCAGCTTTGCCCGTACACCGTTTGGTGGTTTTCTGGGCTCGCTGAAAGAACTGCCGGCTACAGAGCTCGGGGCGCTGGTTATCCGAGAGGCGGTGACGCGCGCCGGAATTGTAGGGGGGGCGGTCGATTACTGCCTGATGGGCATGGTCCTCCAGGCTGGCGCGGGGCAGATTCCCGCTCGCCAGGCAACGATCAGAGCCGGATTGCCGGTGGAGGTCCCGTCCGATACCATTGGTAAGGTTTGTGCATCCAGTTTACGGGCTGTTAATCTCGGTGATGCGCTGATTCGGGCAGGTGAGGCGGAGGTAGTGGTGGCCGGCGGGATGGAGAACATGTCAGCAGCGCCGTATCTGTTGGAGAAAGCGCGCAGCGGTTACCGTATGGGGAATGGGCAGATAGTGGATGCTATGATCCGGGATGGGCTGTGGTGTGCTATTCACGATGTGCATATGGGCGTCCACGGCGGAGATGTGGCCGAAGAATTCGGCATCGGGCGCGAGGAGCAGGATAGGTGGGCGCTACGCAGCCAACAACTGGCGGTTAAAGCGACTGACGCCGGACTGCTGCAAGAGGAAATTGTGCCGGTTCCGGTACCGCAGAAAAAAGGCGAGCCGGTCTTATTTGCTGCCGACGAGTTGCCGCGACGGGAGACTAGCTTGGAGACACTAGCCAAATTAACGCCGGTCTTTAGAAAGGGTGCCTCTGTCACGGCAGGCAACGCACCGCCTATCTCGGACGGCGCTTCGGCGCTGGTGCTGATGTCTAGAGCCCAGGCAGAGAAGTTGGGGTTGGCGCCACTGGCCACCATTGTTTCCCAGGCAGCGGTGTCAGCGGCGGCGCCCTATATCGCTACCGTTCCGGCACTGGCCGGTAAGAAAGCGCTGGAGAAGGCCGGCCTGACCGCTGGCGACCTCGACCTGATTGAGGTAAATGAGGCGTTTGCCGCTGTGGCGCTGACGTCCATTAAGCTTGGCGGCTGGGACCCGGAAATCGTCAACGTCAACGGCGGAGCCATTGCTTTTGGCCACCCGATCGGCGCGAGCGGCGGCCGGATTTTGATGACGCTACTGGCTGAGGCACGGCGTCGTGGCGCACGCTACGGCTTGGCGGCCATTTGCAGCGGTGCGGCTCAGGGTGAAGCTACGGTTATCAGGATGGAATCGTAACGAGTGGAGGGAAAAGGATGGAAATTAAGAAAATCATGGTTTTGGGTGCCGGTCAGATGGGCGGAGGGATTGCCCAGGTTGCGGCCCAGGCAGGTTACCAGGTGGTGTTGCGAGATGTCAAGGAGGAGTTTGTGCAGCGCGGGCTGAAAGTAATAGCCAAGAACCTGCAGCGCAGTGTGGAAAAAGGCCGGCTGGCGGCTGAAGAGATGGCCGCTATTTTGGCTCGTATTTCACCGACGCTTTCCCTGGAGGATGGCCATGATGTAGATCTTGTTATCGAGGCGATTATCGAGGATGTGGCGCTGAAAAAAGAAACTTTTGCCGCGCTGGACGCTATCTGTCCGCCTCAGGCTATTTTGGCGAGCAATACTTCTTCTGTGCCTATTACCCAAATTGCCGCGTCTACCAAGCGGCCGGAGAAAGTAATTGGCATGCATTTTATGAACCCGGTACCGGTGATGAAGCTGGTGGAGGTCATTCGGGGGATAGCTACTTCTGACGAAACATGCCTGGTCATCACAGACTTGTCCAAAAAACTGGGTAAGGTGCCGGTGGAGGTAAATGACTTCCCCGGGTTTGTTTCCAACCGCGTGCTGCTACCGATGATTAACGAGGCGGTTTACTGCCTGATGGAGGGCGTTGGCTCGGCGGAGGGGATTGACACGGTAATGAAGCTGGGCATGAACCATCCGATGGGACCGCTCGAACTTGCTGACCTGATTGGTCTGGATACTTGCCTGGCGATTATGGAAGTGCTCTATGATGGCTTTAAGGATTCCAAGTATCGTCCCTGTCCGCTGCTGCGCAAGTATGTAGCGGCCGGCTGGTTGGGACGCAAGACCGGGCGCGGCTTTTATATTTACGAAACGTGAGGTGCAAAGATGAGCTGGGAAAATATTCTGCTAGAAAAAGAAGGCGCTATAGCTGTTGTGACCATCAACCGGCCTAAGGCGCTGAACGCCCTTAATGTTGCTACGCTAAAAGAACTGGACCAGGTCTTCACAGAACTGGGGGCTGATGAATCGGTCAGCGTGGTTATCCTGACCGGGGGCGGGGAAAAGGCTTTTGTGGCCGGTGCCGATATCGTCCATATGCAGAATCTGTCGGCGCTGGAAGCGCGGGAGTTTGCGCTGCTTGGGCAGGCGGTGTTCAATAAAATTGAAAATCTGCCCCAGCCGGTTATCGCCGCCGTCAACGGCTTTGCTCTGGGGGGCGGCTGTGAGTTGGCCATGTCCTGCGACATTCGCCTAGCCTCCGAGACGGCTAAATTCGGACAGCCCGAGGTGGGGCTTGGCGTACCGCCCGGCTTTGCCGGTACCCAGCGGTTGCCGCGCCTGGTCGGTAAGGGACGGGCTAAGGAGTTACTCTACAGCACAGAGATGATTAACGCTGAGGAAGCATACCGTATCGGCCTTGTTAACCGGGTTCACCCGGCGGCGGAGCTGCTGGCCGCCGCTAAAGCACTGGCCGGGAAAATTGCGGCCAAGGGACAGGTGGCGGTACGGCTGACCAAGTCGGCTGTCAATCAAGGCCTGGAAATGGACGCGGCGCGGGCGATGACTTACGAGGCCGAAGTTTTTGGCCTGACTTTTGCTACCGTGGACCAGAGAGAGGGTATGACCGCGTTTCTGGAAAAACGCAAGCCCAACTTTAAGGGTAAATAGGAGGCAGAGTTGTGGAGTTTAAACTAAGCGACGAGCACGCACTGACGCAGAAAATGTTCCGTGAGTTTGCCCAGAAAGAAATCGCTCCCCATGCGGCCCAAAATGATGAAACCGGGCAGTTTCCGCTGGAGACCATCAGGAAGCTGGGAGCGCAGGGCTGTATGGGCATTCCTATTCCGGAGGAACACGGTGGGGAAGGCGCCGATTTCCTGACCTACATCCTCTGCCTGGAGGAAGTCTCCCGCGCTGACGCTTCTGTGGGTGTAATTTTGGCCGTGCATACTTCGGTGGGGACTTTCCCGATCCTTTACTTCGGTACCGAGGAGCAAAAGAAAAAGTATCTCCCTAAACTTGCTGCCGGGGAGTATCTCGGGGCCTTTGCCCTGACCGAGTCGGGTGCGGGGTCTGATGCTTCAGGCCTCTGCACCACGGCTAGGCGCGACGGCGATCATTATGTCTTAAACGGTGGCAAAATTTTTATTACCAATGGCGGCTATGCTGATGTCTACACCGTTTTTGCCACGGTGGACAAGAGTTTGGGCAGTAGAGGGATTACGGCCTTCCTAGTTGACAAAGACACGCCTGGGTTTAAGGTGGGAGCCAAGGAAAAGAAGATGGGCCTTAAATGTTCGGCTACCACGGAACTGGTTTTTGAAGACTGCCGTTTGCCTGCTAGTCAACGCCTGGGGCAGGAGGGGGAAGGCTTTAAGATCGCCATGAGTCTGCTGGATGGCGGGCGCATCGGCATTGGTGCCCAAGGGCTCGGCATTGCCCAAGCGGCCTTTGATGAGGCCCTGAAGTATGCGCAAGAGCGGGAGCAGTTCGGCCAGCCCATTTTCAACTTCCAGGCCATCGCTTTTAAGCTGGCTGACATGGCCACCAAGATTGAGGCGGCTAGGCTCTTAGTTTACCAGGCTGCTTTCTTAAAGGAAAACGGCCTGCCCTGTGGTAAACAGGCCTCCATGGCCAAGATGTTTGCCACGGATACGGCCATGTGCGTGACCACGGAAGCGGTGCAAGTACTGGGGGGCTACGGCTACAGCCGCGAGTACCCGGTCGAGCGCCTGATGCGAGATGCCAAGGTGACGCAAATCTACGAAGGCACCAACCAGATCCAGCGCGTGGTCATCGCCAAGGCACTGGGCAAAGGCCAGTAAGGAGGAAGAAGAATAATGAATTTCCAGCTTTCATCTGAGCATGAAATGATCCGTAAAATGGTGCGCGAGTTTGCAGAGAAGAAAGTAGCGCCGACTGCTGCGGAGCGGGACGAGAAAGAAGAGTTTTCCCGAGAAATTTTTGATGAGATGGGGTCCCTCGGCCTGACCGGTATTCCCTGGGAAGAAAAGTATGGCGGTGCCGGGGCAGATTTTCTGGCCTATGTTATTGCTGTGGAGGAGCTTTCCCGCGTTTGCGGTTCGACCGGCGTGACGCTTTCCGCCCACATTTCTCTTTGCTCCTGGCCGATCTGGAAATACGGCAGTGAGGAGCAGAAGCAAAAATACCTGCGCCCGCTGGCCGAGGGAACGGCTCTTGGTGCCTACGGATTGACAGAACCTGCCGCTGGCACAGACGCCGGCAGCCTGCAGACCAGTGCCAGACTGGACGGTAACCATTATGTCCTAAACGGCTCAAAGGTCTTTATTACTAACGGTGACGGAGAAATTTTCGTTGTTTTTGCCACGCTGGATAAAAGCAAGGGCCCCAAGGGCATTAGCGCCTTTATTGTGGAGAAGGGTTTCCCCGGTTTCCGCCTAGGGGCGCATGAGAAGAAGCTGGGCATCCGTGCTTCCAGTACAACTGAGCTGCTGTTTGAAGACTGCCTGGTGCCAAGGGAAAACCTGCTGGGCAAGGAGGGGGAAGGCTTTAAAATTGCTATGACTACGCTGGACGGCGGGCGCAACGGCATTGCGGCGCAGGCGGTCGGGATTGCCCAGGGCGCTTTTGAGGCGGCGCTAAACTACGCCCAAGGCCGCGAGCAGTTTGGCCAGCCGATTTTTAATTTCCAGGCGATTTCTTTTATGCTAGCTGATATGGCTACAAAAATTGAAGCCTCCCGCCTGCTGACCTACCAAGCCGCTTGGCTGGAGCAGGAGAAGCTTCCTTACGGAAAGGCTTCAGCGATGGCTAAGCTCTATGCCTCAGACACGGCCATGGCTGTAACTACTGACGCGGTACAGATTTTCGGCGGATATGGTTACAGCCGCGAGTACCCGGTGGAAAGAATGATGCGTGACGCCAAGATTACCCAGATTTACGAAGGCACCAATGAAGTGCAGCGGCTGGTCATCTCTCGCTATCTTAAAGGGTAGGCGCCGCAAGCGAAGCTACAGCGTAAAGGTGGTTTTGGCATGTCAGATAAGAAAGGCCTAGTGCTGGTCTATACCGGCAGCGGCAAGGGGAAAACGACGGCTTCGCTAGGTCTTGCGTTGCGGGCCAGCGGCCATGGCGGCAAGGTATTCATGGTGCAATTTAGAAAGAATAATCCCAAATACGGGGAAATTCAGGCCATTCAAAAGTTCCTGCCCCATTTCACTGTGGTACAGAGTGGCAAGGGCAAAATTCTGATTCGTGGCTATCTGATGCAAGAAGATGTCAACGAGGCCTGGAACGGTTTTTTGCAGGGGAAAGAGGCCTTGCTGAGCGGAAGGTATGACCTGGTCATTTTTGATGAGATCAATATTGCTATGGACTATGGTTTGCTGCCTGTGGAGGAAGTGCTGCAGATGCTGTCCGAACGTCCGCCGCAGGTGGACGTGGTCTTGACTGGCCGAAACGCGCCACAGGAAATAGTTGATGCTGCCGACTTGGTCAGCGAGGTAAGAGAGATCAAGCATCATTACAGTACCGGAGTCAAGGCGAGAGAAGGCATGGAATTTTAAAACGGGCGCCAACGAACAGCACAACGGAGGTAGCTGCATGCAACAAAAGATCATTGAGGGCATCTTAAACGGTGACCGCCGCATGGTGGCACGGGCCATTTCCCTGATTGAAGACGAGGACAGCGAGAAGGAGGCAATTTTAAGCGCTATTTATCCTTACACAGGCAAGGCGTATTGCCTGGGCATTACTGGCGCACCGGGCGCGGGCAAGAGTTCCCTCGTGGATCGGTTGCTGCTGCTGCTACGCCAGCAAGGGTTGAGGGTGGGGGTAATCGCCATTGACCCCACCAGCCCTTTTACCGGCGGAGCAATCTTGGGCGACCGCATCCGCATGCAGGAACACGCCCTCGATAGAGGCGTTTTTATCCGCAGTATGGGGACGCGCGGCAGTCTTGGCGGTCTTTCCCGGGCCACCAAGGACGTAGTACAGATTTTGGATGCTTTCGGTAAAGACGTGGTTATTATTGAAACTGTCGGTGTAGGACAGTCGGAAGTTGACATCATCAAGTATGCTGACACTACTTTGGTGGTGTTGACACCGGCCAGTGGTGACAGTGTGCAGACGATTAAGGCGGGCATTATGGAGATTGCCGATATTTTTGTCGTCAACAAAGCTGACATCCCGGGTGCCGACAGAACCGTTTCCGAAGTCAGCATGATGCTCGACTTGGGAGGAAGAGCGCGTCCCTGGCGACCACCAATTGTGCGGACTAATACCCTAGACGGCAATGGGGTGGAGGAATTGCATCAGGCGGTCATTAACCATCGGGAGTATCTTGGCGAGAGCGGGCAAATGAACAAAGCCCGCAAGGATAGGATTCGCCGCGATATTATTGATCTGATCGAATACAAGGTTAAATCGACTATCTGGAAACAGGTTTCCGGCAGTGAAGAATTTGAGTCGCTGGTAAGAAAAATCATGTCTAGGGAAACGGATCCTTACGCTGCAGCGGCGCAGATTCTGGGCAGTATAAACCTAGGTAGCTTGACCCGTTGACGGAGGACAAGTAAAATGCGTTTTAGAAGGAGGTTTGAAGGCGATGTGTGGTGATGAGAAGATGGGCCCCCTAAGCCAAGGGAAGAAAGCATGGGAAACGTGTGTGACTGGGTTGCCGGAACGCCTGCCAAAGTTTATGACCGTCTCTTCAGTACCGATAAAGGCGCTTTATACTCCGGAAGATATTGCTGGTCTTGATCATATGCGCGACTTGGGCTATCCTGGCTTCTACCCTTATACCCGCGGCGTCCAGACCAGTATGTACCGCGGGCGCCTGTGGACCATGCGCCAGTTTGCTGGTTTTGCCACAGCTAAGGAATCGAACGAGCGCTATAAGTATTTGTTGGCCAGCGGCACAACCGGTCTGTCGGTTGCTTTTGACATGCCGACAATCATGGGTTATGACTCTGATCATCCCCGCGCTTTTGGGGAGGTAGGCCGCGTTGGCGTGGCTGTCGACTCACTGGAGGATATGGAAACGCTGTTTAGTGGTATCCCGCTTGATAAGATCACCACGTCCATGACCATCAACGCCCCGGCGGCAGTGCTTTGGAGTCTGTATATCGCCACGGCGGAGAAGCAGGGCGTTCCTTCCCATAAACTGGGTGGCACTATCCAGAATGACATTCTTAAAGAATATATCGCCCAGAAGTCCTGGATTTTCCCGCCGGAGCCGTCGCTCAGGCTGATTACCGACATTTTTGCCTTTGCCAATCAGCATGTTCCCAAATGGAACTCGGTCAGTATATCGGGCTATCACATCCGGGAGGCCGGCTCTACGGCTGTTCAGGAATTGGCCTTTACGCTGGCCGACGGCTTTGCCTATGTGGAAGCGGGTATAGCCGCCGGCTTGGATGTGGATTCCTTTGCCCCGCGCTTGTCCTTCTTTTTCAATGCCCATATTGACTTTTTTGAGGAAATTGCCAAGTATCGGGCGGCACGGCGCATCTGGGCGCGCCGCATGAAAGAAAAGTACGGGGCCAAAGACGAGCGCTCGCTACTCCTGCGTTTTCATACGCAAACAGCCGGCTGCTCGCTGACGGCCCAGCAGCCGGAAAACAACATCGTCCGCACTGCTTTCGAGGCGCTTTCCGCGGTGCTTGGCGGAACGCAGTCGCTGCACACCAACTCCATGGATGAAGTGCTGGCCCTGCCATCCGAAAAAGCGGTCCGTATTGCGCTGCGCACACAGCAAATAATTGCTGAGGAAACCGGAGTCGCTAATACGATTGACCCGCTGGCCGGCTCCTATTTTGTGGAGGCGCTTACCGACCAGATGGAAGCGGAGGCGGAGAAATATTTTGCTCGCATTGAGCATTTGGGCGGAGTATTGGCAGCCATCGACCAAGGCTTTTTCCAGCAGGAGATAGCCGACGCCGCCTACCGTTATCAGAGGGAAATTGAGGAAAATGAACGCATCATTGTCGGGGTCAATGACTATGTCATCGAGGAGCCAAAACAAATTGATCTGCTAAAAATAGACCCTCAAGTGGAGGAGGAGCAAAAGAGGCGCGTGCAGGCTGTGCGTGCCAAGCGGGACAACATTGTCTGCACCAACCGCCTGGAGGAACTGCGCCGGGCGGCGGGCACCAGGGAAAACCTGATACCTCGTGTTCTGGAATGTGTGCAGGCTTATGCTACCGAGGGCGAGATTGTCCAGGTACTGCGTGAAGTATTCGGCGAATACAAGGAAAAACCTATTTTTTAGCAGGGAGGGGAAACCGATGAGCGAAGAGAAAAAAATCCGCGTGCTGGTGGCCAAGCCGGGATTGGACGGCCATGACCGCGGCGCCAAGGTAGTGGCCCGCGCCCTGCGCGATGCGGGGATGGAAGTGGTCTACACCGGGTTGCATCAAACCCCGGAGCAGGTGGTGGAGTCGGCCATCCAGGAGGATGTCGATATCATTGGCCTGAGCATTCTTTCCGGAGCCCACATGACCATCTTCCCACGCATCTGGCAGTTGTTGCGGGAAAACAGTGCCGAGGACATTATGGTCATCGGCGGCGGGACTTTTCCAGAGGAAGATACTGAGGAGCTAATCGGCAAAGGCTATGCCAAGGCACTGTTTACGCCGGGCGCCAGGACGGTTGACATTGTTAGGTGGATTCGCGGGATCATGCTGGGCTCGGCAGTGCAGAAACAAGCCTAAGGGCTAAGGGCAAAAAATAAACTGATATCATGTCTAAAGCGCTAGCGGAAGAGGGAAAGGAAGCTCATCGTCGTTTCTGCTTTTGCAGAAATGACGATGAGTATTTTCATGATTTTCAACAAGATGAAAATAAGGTATACTAGTTTCCGGTAACAGTGTTTAGGGAGGTTTGTGTCGTGACAACAAGAGCAAAGGTATTTGCAGGTGCCTGTGGGTTTACAAGTGTGGTCAAAGTTACGCGCCTGAACAAAAAACAGGTTGGGGTCAAGATTATTTCCGCCTGCAAGATGCTGCGCAAAATGAATGAAGATCTGGAAGTGCTGGACTGGCGGCATGACCTCTTTACTAGCATCCTCGCCTCCGTTGTCTATCGTTCCGCCAGCTTGCGCCTGACGCATACCGACTGTCCTGTGCCCAGTGCCATCATTAAAGCTGTTCAGATTGAGTTAGATGGCATGTTGCCTACTGCTGTTACCATGAAATTCGAAAAAATCAGTGATGAAGAAAGTTAATTTTCGGAACGAAGGTGAAAGAATGCTTGGAAACAGAATCAGGGCTTTTCGGTTGGAGCGCGGTCTAAACTTAGGGCAATTAGCGGCAGCGTCGGGACTCTCCGCTTCTTACCTGAGCACTATCGAACGCGGTCTGAAAAAACCATCGATTCCGGTGCTGAAAAATATTGCTGATGCGCTACATGTTTCCTCGGCGTTACTTGTTCTGGATGAAGACGAGACTTTTACCGGTGAAAAGTTGCGGTTTTTACGGGAAGGAAGGGGGCTTTCACTGGAAGAGCTGGCTGAAATCAGCGAATTGCCGGCAGCGCTGGTGGAAAAGTTTGAGGCTGGGGAAAGCAGGCCAGACTTTGAACAGCTGGAGCAGTTAGCGGAGGCACTAAATTTTACAGTCAGTTATTTTCTAGAAAAAGGAAACTACCAGACCGGTATCGGTGTGCGCCTGAAACAGTTGCGGGAGGGGCAGGGTCTTACCGCTGCGCTTCTGGCCGATAAAGCGGGTGTTTCCAGCGGTCTGATCAGTCAGATCGAGAACAGTTACACCATCCCCTCACTGGATACATTAGAACGTCTGGCCGATAGTTTGGGGACAACGGTGCATTACTTTTTACTGCAATATGAGGAAATTGAAAATTTGCTGTCCAGCTTAGGCCCTAATTTGATTGAGCTGCTCGGTGACCATAAAGTGCAGGCTATCCTGCGCTCCATTCGCGACCTTAATGCGGCGGAATTGCGTTATGTCCTGAACTATTTGCAATTTTTTAAGCGCAACAGAAAGTATTGTCAAGAGAAGTAGACTTATGGAGGCTGCAGTATAGGCAATTGAGGATTTAGAATATTGAAAAATTTTCAGGAAGGCGCTCTTGTGTAATCTTTTTTTTTTTGATATAATTTGGCATGCAGGGGTATTGTTTTTTCTTATTTAGTAGCAGCAAAATTTTTTTTAGATAAAAATTTTGCTTCCATAAATACTAACTTCTGGCTGTGAAATCAAGCTTGGTTTTGGGTCTTGGCTAAAGCTGTCCGATCCTTGCTTCGCGAATTAAATTGTGCAAGGAGGTTATGATATGCCGGAATAGTAGGCCAAAAGAAAGGGACTATTTTAAGCGGTTCAAGCAGATTCAAGAACGATAAAGGAGGAAAAATTGATGGCGACAGAAGAAAGGACCAAGGAGATACTGAAGGGACTTCAAGATGCGGTGATAAACTTTGACGAAGACAAGGTTAGGG
>JAGXSQ010000040.1 GCA_018333395.1 Dethiobacter sp. | reverse complement strand
AACAACCAAGCCGCTGCCGATATGGGGTTTGAGGGCGCAGGCGCGTCCTTCTTCACCAATACACTGCGCCTGGGTACGGTGCAGGACGGACAGAACGCGCAGTTTACCTTAAACGGTCTGGCCACCGAGCGTAACAGCAACAGCTTTACAATTAACGGCGTGACTTTCAGTCTGCGCAATACCCTTCCCGCGGGCGAAGCGGCCACAGTCACGGTGGCGCAAGATAATGAAAGCGTTATTAAGAATATAGAGGAGTTTATTAAGCTCTACAATGACACCCTAGACCAGTTTAACAGTCGTCTCCACGCCGAGCGTCACCGTGACTTCCTGCCGCTTACCGACGAACAAAAGAAAGAAATGAGCGAGGAAGACGTCAAGCGCTGGCAGGAGCGCGCGCGGAGCGGCCTGCTCCGGGGCGACGACTTGCTGGAGCGAGTGGTGAGCCGGATGCGGCGGGACTTTACCGACCCGGTGAGCGAAACAACCCTGCGGCAAATGTCGGCGCTTGGCCTGCGCACCGGTCATCACACGGAGCGGGGCAGGCTGCATTTAGACCAAAACTTACTGCGTACAGAGTTAGAAAGGGACCCCAGTGCCGTGCAAGATCTTTTTCGCAAAGTCGCGGTGCGCCTGCGTACCTCGCTGGACGCCGGTGTAAGAGAAATTGCGGCGCAGGCCGGAAGCGCCACCGGCTTGGCGCTCGCGGACAGCAGCGTGATTGGGCAGCAGATGCGGCGCCTCAATGAGCGCATGGAGCGGGAGAACGAGCGTATCGCGCGGGTGGAAGACCGCTACTGGCGCCAGTTCACGGCGCTGGAGCGCGCCATGGAGCGCCTGAACAGCCAGAGCGCCTGGCTCGCCCAGCAGTTCGCGCCGCCGCGCCAGTAGGGCGGAGGACAAGCGACGAGTACACTTAAAGGAGGAGTTCCTATGGCCATGAGTAATCCCTACCTGGCTTACCAGCAGCAAAGCGTCCTGACTGCTTCCCCCGGCGAACTGACGCTGATGCTTTTTAATGGCTGCCTGAAGTTTTTGGGGCAAGCGGAGGGCGCGATGGCGCGTCAGGATATACAAGGCGCCCATAACGCCTTGCTGCGTGTGCAAGACATAGTTGTGGAACTGATGGTGACCTTGGATCCGCAGTACGAGGTGTCGCAAGGCTTAATGGCGCTTTATGACTACTTGCGCCGCCGTTTGCTGGAGGCGAATCTCCGGAAAGACCCTGCCATCGTCAAAGAGTGCCTCGGCTTGGCGACGGAACTGCGCGATACTTGGGCCGAGGCGGTAAAACTGAGCCGCGGACAAGCGCATGGCGCCGGCTGATTTTACCGCTTTGCGGGAGCTGCTAGCCGCCAGGCGTTTGTTGGTGGAGCAAATGCTAGCGCTGACCACCGCGCTAACCAGAGCGCTGGAGGCGGAGGAATACGACGAGTTGGCGGCTTTGCTGGAGGAACGGCAGCGTCACATCAAGGGCTTAGATAGCAACAGCGCCCAGATGGGCCTGGCCTGGCTGGCGGCAGGAACAGGTATGCCGGGGGAGGGGCGAGAGTTTTTGGGGGAAGAGGACGCCGCCGTCAGCTGCTTGGCGCGGGAGCTGCTGGAGGCCGACAAGAGCCTGGGCGCCCGGATGCGAGGAGCGCTGGCGGCCGTCAGGCGGGACCTCGCGGAGGCTAATGTTTACAAGAAGGGCTTTTGCGCCTACGGCGAGCTGCGGCAAGTACCGGAGGGCAGCGTGCTCAATGAGAAAAAATAGGAGGTGAGGCCGGTGAAAGTACAGGGGACGGAAGCTGTGGCGCTGACCAAAGTGATGGAGGGGGGCGCGCGGCGGGAAGTGCGGGAGACGCAGCGCTCCGACATGGACCCAAGGAGCGCCCGCCGCGAGGCCGCGGAGTCGCCGCAGGCGGCGCCGGAGGGGCGCGCGGTGGAGGAGGCTGTTGTGCGCCTCAACGCTACCATGCAAGCGCTGAGCATCAGATTGAAATTCGAGAGACACGAGGCGGCCGGCCAGTTCATGGTGCGCGTCATTGAGGAGGATAGCGGTGAGGTCATCCGTGAAATTCCGCCCGAGCGGACGCTGGATATGGTCGCCTACCTAAAGCGCGTGGCGGGAATTATTTTAGACGAAAAAGTCTAGGCGTATGCCGGAAGCAATCCGCGGTTTCAGGCTGCGGATTGCTGTTTGCGCAGGAGTTTAAAAAGCGCTGTCGAAGAAGCGAGTAAGATGTCAAAGAGAGGAACGGTGAGAGAGCGTGAAGGTACAGGGCGTCGATCCCACGATCTTAAACCGCATCCAGGGAGAGACCAGCAAGCAGGCGGTGCAGGAAGCTAAGCAGGCACGGATTTCCGGCGAGCGGCAACGGCAAAAAGAAACGGGACAAGAAGCGGGAGATAAACCGGATCGGGAAAGGCTGGCCGCTGCCGTACAGAGGCTGAATAAAGCGGCGGAGGAGTTGAACATCCCGCTGCACTTTCAGTTAGCTCAAGAGGAAGAGCAACCGGTCGTGTTGGTTATCGACCGGGAGAAGCAGCAGGTCCTGCGCGCTGTTTCACCGGCGAGGGTTCTGGAGATCCTGACGCAGTGGCAGTACATGTTAGGCTTGCTGGTAGATCAGAAGATCTAATTTTAGGGGGCAAGACCGATTATGCGAGGGGGCGTGGGCTTGGAAAGCTGGGTTTCCGAGTTGCTGACAGGAATGACCAGGGTTTACAGCGAGCAACTTGCCTTTTACGAGCGCTTGTACGAGATGACTTTACTCGAACAGTCGGCTATTCTGGCCGGCGACGCTGTGGGCCTGGCCGAGTTGCTGCACTTGGAGGACGAGGTGATTTTTCAGGCTCGGCAGCTGGAAGAAGTTCAGCGCGGGATGCGGGAAATGCTGCAGTCGGTTCTGCCGGTCCGTCACCTGGGGATGGACCAGCTGGCTTGCCTGACGGAGCCGAGAGTCTATATCAAGTTTGAGCAGGTGTTGGCGGCCTTAAAGACCACGCTGGCGCGGGCTGAGGAACAGAAAAAACACAACATTTTGGCGATGGGTGAAAAAGGGGGTCTGCTTTCCGGGAGTCACTAACAATTATTACGACCGTAAGCGTAAAAGGGGGAGAAAGCTGGGCAGCGCAGGCTGTCCGTTATTTTTTTCATAAAAAATCTGGCTCTCTTGCGGAATTATGTTAAGTCTTCCTACTTTTATCGCATTTATTTTGCAAAAGCTGCAGGATTTTATTTGTTCTTGACGAAATAGGGCACAGACAACTGAACGGCTTGGGAAACTAGGTAATTATGTCGAAAAGAGCAAACTTACCGAAAGGTGAGGGCGCAAAGCTGCGGGCCTAAGGCTGGGTACAGCTAAGGCAGCCGGGCTGCCGGCAAAGAGTGAGAAGAAACTCTAGGCCAGCACCCTAGAGTTTCTTGGTAGGGAGGGTGATTATGTTTACAGGACTTTGGACCGATAAGGCTTTTCAGTCCCTGCACAAAGGACTGGAGGCCGCTGCGGAGCGGCAACGCGTGATGGCCCACAATCTGGCTAATGTCAACACCCCAAACTTTAAACGCTCCGAAGTTATTTTTGCCGAAAGCCTGCGTGCGGCGCTGACAAGGGGCGGGGGCTTGCCGCTGGCGGCGACGCACCCGCGGCATATCGGCAGTCAAGATCAGTTGGCGCAGGCGCGGCACTCCGTCCGCCGGGACAACAGCACAACGATGCGGGCTGACGGCAACAACGTGGATATAGAGCGCGAGATGGCGACCATGGCGTCAAACCAGCTCCAGTATAATGCTATGACGCAGCTGCTCAATGAAAAATACGGGCTGTTGCGGTATGTGATTCATGAAGGGAGGCGCTAAACGATGCGCATTTTCCAAGCGATGAAGATTTCGGCTTCCGGCCTGACTGCCGAACGATTCCGGCTGGATCTGATCGCGAGCAATGTGGCTAACGTTAATACGACCAGAACCGAACAGGGCGGGCCTTACCGGCGCAAGACGGCTGTCTTCGCGGAAAGGCTGGACGAGGCGAGCCGCGCCGGAGGCGGTGTGCGTGTAGCGGCGGTAAGTGTGGACAGGAGCGAGCCCCGCCTTGTTTTCGAGCCGGAACATCCGGATGCTGACGCGGCTGGCTATGTAGCTTATCCCAACATCAACATCGTGCAGGAAATGGTGGACATGATTACGGCCACGCGCGCCTACGAGGCCAACGTGACGGCCTTCAACGCCTCCAAGAGCATGTTTCTGAAAGCCCTAGAAATTGGGCGGGGGTAAGAAATCAGCTGTTATGAACAGTGCGGGAAAGCGGGTGAGCGGTAAATGAAGGTCTCTCCTATTAATCCTTTTATTCCGGCCTATCTGCAAAGACCGGCGGTGAGCCAAGACCTCCCGGCTGGCGGCGCGACTGATTTTGGCCAGATGTTGAGGCAGGCGCTGGGCGAGGTGAACAAGCTACAGCAAAACGCGGATGTGGCAGCCAAGAAACTGGTGCTGGGGGAAGCGGAAGATGTGCACCAGGTGATGATTGCCATGGAACAGGCTAGGCTGGCCCTGCAGCTGACGGTGCAGGTCAGGAATAAGCTGGTGGAGGCTTATCAAGAGATTTCCCGGATGCAGATCTAGCGGCGTGGTGTCCGTAAAGGGGGAAAGGGGTGGTGGCTTTGGCGGAAAATCGGCTAGCCGGTAGCTGGCGAACGCTGCCTGCCGGCTGGCAGGCCCTGAGCGGCCCTAAAAAGATAGCCGTTCTTGTCCTGACGGCAGCTTTGCTTTTTGCCCTCTTTTTCCTGGGGCAGACTGTCAGCAAACCACGCATGGCACCGCTTTTCTCGGGGCTGGAGCCGGCGGAGGCCGGCCGGATTGTTACCAAGCTGCAGGAGTTGGCGGTTACTTACTCTTTGGCCAACGAAGGAGGGACTATTTTAGTTCCCCAAGACATGGTCTATGACCTGAGAATTCGGCTGGCCAGTGAGGGGTCATTGATCGGCGGCGGAGCGGGTTTTGAACTCTTTGACCAGACTAGGCTTGGTGCCACAGACTTCAACCGCCGCCTAGATTTCCAGAGGGCGCTGCAGGAGGAACTGCGCCGTACTATCGTACAACTCGAGGAAGTGGAGCAGGCCCGAGTACACTTGGCGTTGCCCGAACCAAGCGTCTTCATCCGGGAGACAGTGAATCCCTCGGCCGCGATCGTGCTGAAACTGAGTCCTTTCTCTCGCTTAAAACAGGAGCAAGTCCGAGGTATCGTCTTTCTGGTCGCCGGGAGCGTGGAAGGGTTGCTGCCGGAAAACATTACTGTTGTGGATACGCAGGGTAATATCCTAAACGGCGACGTCGTTGGCGCCGACCGTGCGGCGCAACTGGCAGATACGACGCTGCGTCAGCTGGAAGTGCGGCGCAACTTTGAAAAAGAAATAGAGCTGCGCGTGCAGCGGATGCTGGAACGCGTACACGGTCCGGGGCAGGCGCTTGTTATGCTAACGGCAGAGATGGATTTTGACTCCCGTGAAACGACGACCGTTACTTTTGCTGATGAGGGGGTGCCCCGCAGCAGGACGGTGAGGGAGGAAACTTTCCAGGGGACGGGAGGTGCTCTGCCCGGCGAAGTGGGGACGGACGCGAATATCCCCGGCTATGCGTTTGCCGCGGGGGGGGGCGTTTCCGAATACAGCCGCACTGACGAGACTGTTAATTATGAGCTTAATGAGACGACGGAAAGGCAGCTAGTGGCGCCAGGACGCCTGCTAAGACTGCACGCTGCCGTGGTGGTGAACGATAAGGACGGTAGTCTGACAGAAAGCCAGTTGCAACAGACCCAGGAGGTGGTGGCGGCGGCTCTGGGGTTTCAGGAGGGCCGCGGAGACAGCATTAGCGTCCAGGGGATGAATTTTGAGGAGGGGTACTTGGAAGAGGCCCGCTTGGCCATGGACCTGGCCGCCCAAGCGGCGGAGCGTCAGCAGTATATTATGTATGGCGCTTCGGCCCTTGCGGCACTGATCGTTCTTTTAGCGATGAGGAAGATGTTGCGCGGACGCCGCGATACTAAATTGGCGGCAGAGCTGGCGGGTCTCCAGATGGCCGCTACTGTAGCAGGGCCTTTAGCGGAAAGGGAGCTCAGCAAGGAACAGCAACTGCACCAGAGTGTCAGGCAACTGGTGGAGAGGGAACCGGATACGACCGCCCACCTGATTCGTGCTTGGATGGTGGAAGAATGAGGTGGCGTGGGTTATGTCCCGCAGTAAAGTAAGCGGGGTAAAAAAGACGGCTATTCTGTTGATGGCCCTGGGTCCAGTCTTGTCTTCCCGGGTTTTGCGGCAATTCAGTGAAGCGGATGTCGAGAGGATTTCGCTCGAAATTGCCAATACCACCAAGGTAGAGGGGGATACAGTAGAGGATGTCCTGGAAGAGTTTTTGCTTCTGAACCAGGCGCAGCGCTACATGCTGGAGGGCGGTCTGGAGTACGCCAAGACGTTGCTGGAGCAGACGCTTGGCGCCCCGAAGGCCGGCGAGATTATCAAAAAGTTGAAGGAAGCTTCGCAAATCAGGCCTTTTACGTTTGTGCGCAAGGCTGATCCCAAACAGCTCACCAATATGATTGCTCCGGAGCATCCGCAAACCATCGCCCTGATTCTGGCCTATCTTGATGCCCAGCAGGCTTCCCAGATTCTTTCCAGTCTGCCTGACGAGCAGCAGGCAGATATCGCCAGACGGATTGCGCTGATGGACCGCGCTTCCCCTGATGTGGTGAAGGTGGTGGAAGATGTTCTCAAGGAAAAGCTTTCTTCTGTCGTCCAGCATGATTTTGCCGCTGCCGGTGGGATTCAGTCGCTCGTAGACATCTTAAACAACGTGGACCGCGGCACGGAAAAGCTGATCTTGGAGGAGCTGGAAAAAGGCGACCCCAAACTGGCTGACGAAATCAGGAAGCGCATGTTTATCTTCGAGGACATCAATTCCCTGGACAACGCTTCTATTCAGCGTATTATCCGGGAGGTCGACTCCAAGGACCTGTCGCTGGCCCTCAAGGGTTCGAGCGACGAAGTCAAGGAGCGTGTGTTCCGCAACGTTTCCAAGCGCGCCGCGGAGATGCTGCGCGAAGACCTGGAGTTTATGGGTCCGGTCCGTTTGCGTGAGGTGGAAGAGGCGCAGCAGCGTATCGTGGCTATTATCCGCAGGCTGGATGAGACCGGCGAGATTATCCTGGTAAGAGGGGGGGATGACGCCATTGTTGTCTAATGTCATCAAGGCACGCCAAATTATACTGACGCCCACAGTTTATCAGGTAGCTTCCTGCGGGTCTCTTTCGCCGGAAAGAGACGGATTCGCCTGGGCGTCGGTGTCGCCTGTGGCTGACCCGCCGGCCAGCAGGGAGGCGCTGCTGGCCGAAGCGGAAAGAAAGCGGGAGGAAATCGTGGCGGAGGCCTTCAGGCAGCGGGAAGCGCAGCTGGAGGCTGCCAGGATGGAGATTATCTCCCTGGAGGAACAGGCGCGGAAAACGGGCTATGAGGCCGGTTATCTGGAAGGACTGGCAGAGGGGCGCCGGGACGCCGGCAGGCTGCGCCGCGAGGCCGAAGAGTTGCTGCAGGAGGCTAGTAGCCTGCGCCGCGAGATGCTCGGCCGGGTGGAACCGGAAGTGGTGAGGCTGTCAGTGGCCATCGCGGAACAAATGATTGGCAAACAGCTCGCGCTGGCGCCGGAAACGATAGTTTCCATAGTGACCCAAGCGCTGCAGGATGCTTCCGGATACGGTGCCGTTCTGGTGCGGGTTCATCCGGAGGACTTGGCGCTCTGCCAGGCGTTTTCCGGAGAGATGCAAAGTGTTTTGCGGGAAAGTGCCAGCCTGGACTTCCTGGGGGATAGGACGCTGGCCCAAGGTGACTGCCTAGTGGAAACGGATGGCGCCCTGCTTGAATGTCGGCTAGGGGAACGGCTGGCGGAGTTGCGCGAGACTTTGACCGGGGTAGACGGAAAGTGAACGATCTGTGCCTGGACTCCTACATTGAAAAGGTGCGGAGATTTCCGCCGGTCAGGTCTGTCGGCCGGGTGACGCAGGTTATCGGACTGACCATGGAAGTCCGGGGACTGCAGGCGTGCATTGGGGAAATCTGTCTTGTCTGTCTGCAGACGGGGGGGGGCCCGGTGCAGGCGGAGGTGGTCGGCTTTCGTGACGCCCAGCTATTAATGATGCCGCTTGGCGACCTGCGGGGTATTGCACCAGGCTGCCATGTTTTGCCAACGGGCAAACCGCTCCGCGTCCCTGTCGGCGCAGGGCTCCTAGGGCAAGTGCTCGATGGCCTTGGCAGGCCGCTGGACGGGAGCGTTCCGGACGTTGCTGAAGAAAGGCCGGTAGACAACGACCCTCCTAACCCTTTGGAGCGGAAGCGTATCAGAGAGGTCCTTCCTACCGGCATCAGGGCGATAGACGCGCTGCTGACCTGCGGTGAGGGGCAGCGGATAGGGATTTTTTCCGGCAGCGGTGTGGGCAAGTCTACTTTGTTTGGGATGATTGCCCGCCACAGCGAGGCGGATGTGAATGTTATCGCTCTGGTTGGTGAGCGAGGACGTGAAGTATTGGACTTTATCGAGCGAGATCTGGGAGTGGAGGGATTGGCGCGCTCTGTCGTGGTGGCTGTTACCTCGGACAGGCCGCCGCTTCTTAGAATAAAGGGCGCTCTGGCAGCTACGGCTATTGCCGAGTATTTCCGGGACCAGGGGAAGAAAGTTATGCTGATGATGGACTCCGTTACGCGGCTGGCGATGGCGCAGCGAGAGGTGGGGCTGGCCATTGGCGAGCCGCCTACGACCAAGGGCTACACGCCTTCCGTATTTGCTCTGTTGCCGCGGTTGCTGGAGCGGGCCGGCACTGCCCTGACTGGCTCCATTACCGGGTTCTACACGGTGCTGGTGGACGGCGACGACTTCAACGAGCCGGTGGCCGACGCTGTGCGCAGTATCCTAGACGGGCATATTGTCCTTTCCAGGGACTTGGCGGCCAAAAACCACTTTCCGGCGCTTGATGTTTTGCGCAGTGTCAGCCGCCTGATGCCGGACCTAGTGACGGAAAGACAGCAGCGCCTGGCGGGAACACTCCGGGACTGCCTAGCGGCGTATCAGGAGGCGGAGGACCTGATCAATATCGGAGCCTATGTCGATGGGAGCAACCCTCGCGTGGACCGGGCTAGAAGGCTGATTGAACGCGTCAACATTTTTTTGAGACAGGGAATGGACGAGAGCGAACCGTTTGACAAAACGGCGGCTCGCATGGAGGAACTTTTGGGCGGGGAGTGATGCCGGGTGGCGTATAAGTTTCGCCTGCAGAAAGTGCTGGACTGGCGGCTGCGGTTAGAAGAAGAGCAAAACTGCCGCCTGGGACAGGCTTATCGCGAGGCGGCGGAGGCCAAAGGGGAACTTGGCAGGCTGAAGGAATACCTGGGACAACTGCAAGCCGATTATTCCCTGCGTCAGTTGTCCCAGGTCGATGTGCCGGGGGCGCTTTTGGCGGCTGACTATCTAACGTGCCTGTTCTCCCGCGTCAGGGAGCAGCAGCAGGCGGTGGCGCAATGCGAACAGCGCCTGGCAGAACAGTTGCGCTTGGCGGAAAAAGCGCTGCAGGAGCGCAAGGTAATGGATACGCTGCGGGAAAAGGAGGTGGCCCGCTGCCGTCGTGAGGCTGAGGCGGTGGAACAGCGGCTGACCGACGAGGCGGCGCGGTTTGTCTATTTATACGGCAGACAATTTTAGCCTGTTGCAGCGAAAGGAGGTGATGAAAGATGGAGATAACCATGCCCAGCCCTATTTGCGGAGGAACGTGTTTGCAGACCTACGTTCCTGAGTCGGGGGCCGTAAAAAAGTTGCCTGACAAAGGCTCGCTTCCCCTAGAAGGGATGTTTGCGGCGCTGCTGTCTTCCTCGCGGCGTCAGGGAAAAGCTGCCGTGGGAGAGGAGACGGGGCAGGCACCGGTGGTGATGCCGTCCCTTGTTCCCGGCGCGTTTGCGCTAGTAGTTCCGCCGTCACTAGACGGAGCCGCTACCGGTAAGCTTGAAGAGCCGCCGGTGGTGGTAAATGCTCTGAATCAGCCGGAAACGCTGCCGCTAACCTTGTCGGTGGTACAGGGAGAGCAGTCTTACGGAAGCCTTTCCCCCCCCGCTCCTGCCAAGCACTATCAGGCGCTTCAGCTGCCCCTCCAGAGTCAGGGAGAGACGCTTGGCGACGGTGCGGCCGTAAAGGCGGAAGCGCCGCTTTATGCAGAAGCTGAGATAGCTGCGGTGCTGGCATCGGAAACGCTGCCGCTAACCTTGCCGGCGGTACAGGGAGAGCAGTCTTACGGAAGCCTTTCCCCCCCCGCTCCTGCCAAGCACTATCAGGCGCTTCAGCTGCCCCTCCAGAGTCAGGGAGAGACGCTTGGCGACAGTGCGGCCGTAAAGGCGGAAGCGCCGCTTTATGCAGAAGCTGAGATAGCGCCGGCGCTGGCACCGGAAACGCTGCCGGTCAGCAGGCCGAAACAGGAAAGCTCGGAGGCCAGGCTGGCGGAGAGCAGCCCACAGGCAGTGGAAAAACTTGCTTGGCCGGTCCGGGAGCTTCCGCAGACGTCTGTCGCCCAGATGGAGAAGCTGCCGCTGGCGAGACACTCAGTGGTGGAGCAAGTGCTGGAAAAGATGATTTTCTCAAGAAATGAGTCGGGAGAGGCCAGAGTTTTTATCCGGCTCAAACCGGAAGCGCTGGGAGAGGTAGAAATCAGGCTGCAGGTGGAGGATGGACGGCTGACTGGCAGGATTGTGGCGGAAAATGTTTTGGTCAGGGAAATACTGGAGGCGTCTCTCGGACAGCTTAAACAGCGGTTGGAGGCGCAGCAGATTCAGCTTTTGGAACTGACGGTCAGCGTGGGGCAAGAAAAAGGCTTTCAGCGTGGTCGGGACTGGTCTGATGGTACCGGCGCGCCCCCCGGCAGACAGGATAAACTTGTCCCCGATCACCGTGAGGAGCTTAGCAGGCCACAGGGGACTGTTCTACCGGGTATGCTGAACGCTCTTGCCTGATACAATCACGAAGGAAGATTAACGCGAGGAGGGGAAATAGGTGACCGCCATAAACACGGTAAATACAGGACAGCCTGCTCCGGAAGTCAGAAAGACGGGAGCAGCGCAGGAGCTCGGAAAAGACGCTTTCCTGAAACTTTTGGTTACGCAGTTGCGCAACCAAGACCCGCTGAACCCGAAGGATAACAGCGCCTTTGTGGCGCAGATGGCGCAGTTTACCGCTCTGGAGCAGATGCAGAACTTGAATCTGTTGCTGGGTAGGCTGCTGGATCTGCAGGCAGGAGCGCAGGCCCCCGCACTGCTGGATCGCTGGGTGACGGTACGGGGGGAAACCGGGCAACAGACGAGCGGCAGGGTGCAGGCCGTGGAGTACAGCGATGGTAAGCCGTGGCTGGTGGTGGATGGCCGGCGGTTTGGACTGGAGGCGGTGCAAAAGATTGCTCCCGCTCAGGGCAGCGAGGACCAAAACCCAAGTGTGGTATAGGCGGTGAAGGCGATGGATTTTAACGTGGTACGTCCCACCCAGCCTGTTCAGCAGGCAACGACCGCGGCCGCTCCGGCCAGCCAAAAGCAGCAGGGCGACTTTGCCCGGGTCTGGCAGGAAACTTTGCAGAAGCAGGAGCTGAAATTTTCGGCGCACGCGCTGCAGCGGATGCAGGCGCGCCGGATTGAGCTGGGGGAAGGCGACCTGGCGAAAATCAATGCGGCCATGGTCAGCGCGGACAGAAAAGGAGTTCGTTCGTCGTTGCTGCTGTACAACGATGTAGCGATGGTAGCCAGCGTCAGGAACAAGACGATTATTACAGCCATGAACGGAGAGGAGCTTCGGGAGCATATTTTTACCAATATTGACAGTGCGGTAATTATCAGGTAGTGGCCGGACCTCTCTGAGGAAGCCACGAGCCGTGGAACGACAGAAGCGGCTGCTTCGCTACCAAAAAAAAGGAGGTCATTTCTTATGCAAAGGTCCTTATTCTCGGCGGTGACGGGCTTGCGCAACCATCAGGTGAAGATGGACGTGTTGGGCAATAACATCGCCAACGTGAATACGATTGCTTTTAAAGGAAGCAGGGTGCGGTTTCAGGATATCTTAAACCAGAACATCCGGGGAGCGAGCGCCCCGCAATTCGGGCGCGGCGGCATTAACCCGGCGCAGGTGGGCCTGGGGATGAGTATCGGCGCTATCGACACGATCCATACGCAGGGCAATCTGCAAAGCACCGGGCGCGCTACCGACCTGGCTATCCAGGGCAGTGGATTTTTTGTGATGAGTGACGGTGTCGGCAGGACTTTTACAAGAGACGGCGCTTTTTCCGTCGGAGCGGACGGGGACCTGGCAAACGCGGCCAATGGCTTCAAGCCGCTGGGGTGGGCGGCTGACGCCAGCGGCGCTATTAGCACCACTGCTCCACTTGGGCCGCTCAATATCCCGATTGGTCAGACGGTGACCAGTGCCACGACGAGCCTTAATTTCGCCGGCAACCTGGACGCCGCGGCGGCCAGCGGGGCCACGCACCTGGCGGAGG
>JAGXSQ010000039.1 GCA_018333395.1 Dethiobacter sp. | reverse complement strand
TGCGGTAGTAGAGCAGTCCGACAAACCACGCCAAATATGCCCAAAAGATGCAGTAAGCGGTAAGCCACACCGCTTCCAGGGCAGGGGCGGGCGGGATGCTATACATTAATCCTGCTTTCCCGGTTACGGGTAGCGGCAGCACGGCCTGCAGAACGGCTACCAGGATAAGTTCGACCGCAGCTAACAAAACAGAGGTGGCAGTAAGCGCTAGCAGCTGGCCCGCAAAGATCGTCCGGCGGGAGACGTTCAAACTCTGCATGAAACGAAATCCATCCTTGAAACAGAAGAAACCCGCCATCGCCGCGATTAAATAAGCGGGAATCGCCGGAGACAGCGCGCCGCCCGCCTCGCCGTTTAAATTATCAAGAGCGAAATAGATTCTTGCCACTGTCATGCCCACCATCCCAAATAACACGCCAATACCAATCCTGTGCCAGCAGTGGCGCATCTGAAAGTTAAACACACCTGATATTCTGTTCATGCCTGAGCCCTCCAGAATTCTGCTTGATCTGATAATTTACTTCTCCATATATAACACTTTCTTTTAATCGGGTAGGTGACCATTATATTTTCCAGTTCGGTAATCAGCTTCAGCAGTTGCGAATGAGGGCTGATGAATTCAAAGGTCGATGTTGCCCCGTTTTCTTCGGTATGCCCCATGACCTTAAGCCCCTTTGGATAGCAAGGAGTGATAGACAATTCAATCCCTGGCTCTAAGGGCAGCAACCAGGCTGTGGACTTTAAATCCAAATGAGTGCGCAGCAGTTCTTTGAGAAACCAGTCCAGTTCACCAGTCCGTAAAAATACGCGCAGGCCAGCTGAATATCCGGGAAGCGCAACTGATATTTGCGCGTTGAGCCAGTTTCCATCCCAATAATCATTGCATGTCGGATAACTGCGCTCCACTATATCTACAGTAAGGTGGGAGACACGCTCCTCGCACTGGAGGAAAAATTTCATAAATGACTGCCTCCTCTCTTATCGAACCATTGCATCTCGCCTTGTTGCCTGTCTACCTCCGCACTCCCTGGCTGTTTGTTAGGCTGATAAACAGTTTTTGAAGGCTTACCCGGCCGAACTCTAGGCCAAGCTCCTTTCCGTCCTGCTCGGCGGTCGGCGCCAGCCGCTCGAGCACTATGGCCGATTTATGTCGGCCCATAGTTTCTGCGCCAGAGCAGGGTCGCCCTGCTAGGTAGGCCTCAACTTTTTCCGCTTCTCCCGATACGGTGTAGCTCTGTTCCAGGAGATCTTCCACCGGGCGCTGGAGAACAATACGGCCTTCATCAATAATCATAGCCTCTTCCAGTATGCCGGCTACCTCCTCGATTAAGTGAGTGGATATGATAATGGTCTTGGGGCTGCGGCTGTAGCAGGCGATCAGCTCTTTGTAGAGCAGCTCGCGGTGGCCGGCGTCCAGGCCTAGCACCGGCTCGTCGAAGATCAGCGCAGGCGCGCCTGAGGCCAGCGCCATAATGGCCTTGAAGATAGAAGCGTAGCCGGTGGAAAGCCCTCCCGGGGTTTTCTCAAGGTTAAGCGCGAACTGCTTGGCCAAGGATTCGGCGTAAGGCAGATCTGTCTGCGGATAAAATTCTTTGCACCAGCGGAGCAGTTTTTTTAGCCGATAGTCTGCGGGATAATAATTTTTTTCCGTTACATGGAAGACTTGGCTCAGAATCATATCGTTTGCCATGACATTCTGCCCGGCGATGGATATTTCTCCGCTGTCGGGGAAGATCTTCCTGGTGATCAGGTTAAGCAGCGTAGTTTTGCCCGCCCCGTTCCGGCCGAGCAGCCCGTGGATTTTATTGGGCGCGATAGTGAGGCTGACGTCATCCACCGCCTGGGTAGCTCCATACCTTTTGCTCAGGTTTTTAACGACTATGGTCATCATGGACACTTGCTCCCCTCTCCAGCATGGTAATAATTTCTGAGACAGGTATCTGCAGCGCGGCTGCTTCACCCAGCAAGGGCAAGACAAAACTATGATAGAAGCCCTTGCGCCGTTTTCGCTGGATTTTTCTCTTTGCCCCGGGGGCAACAAACATGCCCAAGCCGCGCTTCTTGTAGAGGATGCCTTCGGCCACTAACCAGCCAACGGCTTTGTTGGCTGTGGCTGGGTTGATACGCAGCGTTACCGCCATTTCCGTGGTGGATACGATCTGGCTCTCTTCGTCGAAGATGCCTCTTAGCACTTCGTCTTCTATGGCGTCAGCAAGCTGCCGGTAAATCGGCTTATCACCGGTGAAGTTAAGAAACATGCCAGAAACCTCCTCTCAGCAAGACAAACCCCGAACTGGCAATATTTTTAGAATATCATCAGTGCCACTGATTTCATCAGACTCAAGTCTATACTATAATGTAAAACGGTTAATTAGTGATGCAACTAACCATATAACATCTTAAGTTGTTCGTCAACCCCCGTATTGCCAAAGTCTGTGTCAAGAATTAGTAGGTGAACCTCCCCATTTTTTATTTTTATGCTGCCATTTGATTGATGCAAGCTCTTTTAAAACATATTTTACCCAAGGCTTGCCGGCACGGTGGCCCTCAGCCAGGCACCCTCGTCCTCCCGATGACTGTCCCCCACCTTCTCTACTGCTGATTCCTCTATAAACAACTCTGGTAATGTGCTTTTTTTCTTCCCTGCATATCGGGCTAACTCTCCATTGGCCTTGGCCGCTAGCAGCCGCCCCATCCGGTCGGCTCCCTCAATTGTCCACCTAGCTCCGATTCTGTCATTCGCCGCGCAATGATTATTCACTCTTGTTTAGTGGTTACAGAAACAGTATAATGTAGTTACCGTAATCTTGGGAGGTTTTAAAATGGAAAAGGCTGGAATCAGGGAGGTAAAAAAATCATTAAGTCTCTATATCCGGATGGTTAAAAAGGGAGAGACCATTACCATTACGGAAAGAGGCGTTCCCGTAGCCAAGCTTTCTCCTGTCACCTCAAATGTTCCGGAAGGCGCCTTCAGGTTGGCGGAGGAGGGTTTGGCATCCTGGCAGGGGAGCAAGCCGGGTCGGGTTAACCCTGTCCGCAAGAAAGATATTAAAGCCAGGAATCTGTCTGAGATGGTGAGTGAGGATCGGAGATGATCTGTTATTTCGATACCAGTGCCTTGGTTAAGCTTTATGTTGAGGAAGAGGGCAGTGACCTTGTTGCTGATTATTCGCGGAAGTGTGTTTTTATAGCTACTTCAAAGGTGGCTTACGCAGAAGCGAGAGCCGCCTTTGCTCGAGCCGGGCGGGAGGGGATACTGGATACTCAGGCATATCGTGACGTTGTTGCCAATTTTAATGAAGACTGGACGTCTTATTTTGCCTTGGAAGTATCCGATTCTGTCCTGCAGCGGGTGGATACCCTGATTGACAAGTACCCCCTACGTGGCTTTGACGCGCTGCATTTGGCCAGTTCAATTATTCTATCAAGACGGCTTGACGGTGAAAAACTGCTTGTAGCATGTTGGGACGCAAGACTATGGGATTATTATTTGCAGGAAGGATTTTCTCTCATTCCCGGGGACAGACCTGCGAAATAGGGAAAATTTAGGGGGTCCGGGGGCATAGGGTCAGGTCTATTTTCTAGACATTATCTGAGGGTACAAGCGGCAATGTTGAAAATATAGACCTGACCCTTCTTTCCTCAATCCACACTCACTTGGACAACACCAAAGTGTCGCCCACATATTCACAGCCAAACGTAAAATTAACACAAATTTAACCATAATA
>JAGXSQ010000038.1 GCA_018333395.1 Dethiobacter sp. | reverse complement strand
TTGCGGGAGCCCTTTTCGCAACGCCTGGTGATCATCGTCCATTACCGCTCCCTGGAAGGCCTGTTGCCGCCTGAAGTATACCGCTGCCTTTCTAATCCTGAAGTGGAGCCCTGGGATATCCTTCCGAACCTGGCAGAAACGGCGCAGGCGCGCTGTTTCACTTTGATCCCTTTTAGCGGCTTAGGCGCGCGTACAGGGATGCTCCTGGGGTTTAAACCCGATGTGGTTACTGTTTCCCGCGGAGAACGAAGCTGGTGTTTCGAATCCAGTGTGGTCCTGGGGCTCACCCGTCGCAGCTTTGGGCCGGTAGCGGAGTATGAGGCTTTGCTGCCGCCGGAGCTGCTTCAGGCTGGATAAGCCGGATGACAGATCGCAGAGGAAAATCTAATCAAAAAAACGGAGGTGGCTTGATGAAAAGACTATTCCTGATTTTGCAGATAAATCTGGTTCTGGTCATCTTGCGCCTGCGCCATCGGTTAGGGCTGGATTATACCCAGTATATCTACTACGTCAGCAGCAGTGAAGCGCTGCCGCCTCCCTTGACTCTGCAAGAAGAAGATTACCTGCTGGAGAAATTAAAAAGAGGCGACGGAGCAGTGCGGACGGTCCTCATTGAGCGTAACCTGCGTCTGGTGGTCTACATCGCCCGCAAATTCGAAAATACAGGCATCAATATTGATGACCTCGTATCCATCGGCGCTATCGGCCTGATCAAGGCGGTCAACACATTTGACCCTCATAAAAATATCAAACTGGCTACCTATGCGTCGAAGTGCATCGAAAATGAAATCCTGATGTTTTTGCGGCGTAACAACCGGGTGAGAACTGAGATCTCTTTTGACGAGCCCCTGAATGTGGATTGGGATGGAAACGAGCTCCTGCTCTCAGATGTTTTGGGCACCGAAGGGGATCTGATTATAAAAAATATCGAAGAAGAAGTGGAAAGAAAGCTGCTCTATCTGGCGATAGACAAATTGAGCTTTCGGGAGCGCCGGATCATGGAGCTGCGCTTTGGACTGATCAGCGGGGTGGAAAAAACTCAAAAAGAGGTAGCCGACCTATTGGGTATATCCCAGTCGTATATATCCAGGCTAGAGAAGCGGATCATCAAACGGCTGCAAAAAGAGATACGTAAAATGGAATAAGCCTCCCTTGCCTGCGTTGTGGGTGCTCCGCTTTGAGCAGTGGAATAAAAAAGGATCCGGAGGAAATACTTTATTTATTCCCTTAAGCTGCGAGGAGCGAGAACATGAACAAAGTGGAAATTTGCGGCGTGAACACGTCCAAGCTTCCCGTATTGAAGAACAAAGAGATGAGGCAGCTGTTTGAAGCTATGCAAAGCGGTGATGCCAAGGTCAGGGAAAAGTTGATCAATGGGAACTTAAGGTTGGTTTTAAGTGTTATCCAGCGTTTCAATAACCGGGGAGAGTATGTGGATGATCTGTTTCAGGTTGGCTGCATCGGCCTGATTAAGGCCATTGACAATTTTGACCTGAAACAGAATGTCAAGTTTTCCACTTACGCGGTGCCGATGATCATCGGGGAAATCAGGCGCCACCTGCGGGATAACAACCCTGTCCGGGTCAGCCGGTCATTACGGGATATCGCCTATAAAGTGCTGCAGGTGCGTGATCTGTTGGCCAACAAGTTTTCCCGTGAACCGTCTGTAGGGGAAATTGCCCAAGAGTTAAACTTAAAAAGGGAAGATATTATTTTTGCCATGGATGCAATTCAGGAGCCGGTTTCTTTGTTCGAACCTATTTTCCATGATGGCGGAGACCCGATCTTCGTTATGGATCAGATCCGCGATGAAAAGAACATTGATGAACGTTGGCTGGAGATCTTGTCGATCAAAGACGCGCTGACCAGACTGAGCGAACGGGAGAAGATGATTTTAACCATGCGCTTTTACCGTGGGAAAACGCAGATGGAAGTGGCTGATGAAATAGGGATCTCACAGGCCCAGGTTTCCCGTTTAGAAAAAGCGGCCTTAGGGCACATGAAAAAATACGTCAATTAAAGTATTCGGGAGTTGGGAGTTGGGAGTTGGGAGTTGGGGGGCGGGGGTCGGGGAGCAGGAGACAGGGGGAAGAACCGGGTTGGTCTTCATTATTTAAAAATTCAGATAACGAAGAGGGGAGCCCGTTGATCAGGATTAGTGAATTGCGAGAGCGAGACGTAGTCAATGTAAATGACGGTCGCCGGCTTGGTTTGATCAAAGATCTCGACCTGGATCTGGAAAAAGGGTTGGTAACAGCGATCATAGTGCCGGCGACGGGCGGGGTTTGGGGGAAAATATATCGGGTCCGCGACTATATCATCCCTTGGGAGAAAATTGTTAAAATCGGTATCGACACCATCCTGGTTGACTATCCTCAAAGTGAATGCCGCCACCGCGATTAGCCGGCGGTTAACTTTTTCTTGACAGGGTTTCTGCCGAAGCATATAATGTGGTTAGCTAAAATAGCTAATATGATCAAGACGGCTGCAGGGAGGGACAAGTGTGAAAGTCAGTTCAACGGAATTGCAGAACAACTTTGGCAAGTACCTGATGCTGGCGTCACAGGAGAATATTATTATTACGCGTAACGGCATGGAGATTGCCAAATTAATGGCGTTCAGGGAGCGGGATCAATTGCCCGGCACGGTGTTGGAAAAGGCGGAAGCTTACGGGTGGTACGGCGGCAGGGAGGCATCATACGAGGAGTTTCTGGAGTTGACCAAGGATGTGGAGGAAAGATTCGAATATATCGATGGTGAAATATATCTGCTGGCTTCACCCAAAACGGCGCACCAGGTGGCCTTAGCCGAGCTTTTTGGCATATTCTACAACTGGTTTCAGAATAAGGAGTGCATCCCCTTGGTTGCGCCGTATGATATTACCTTAAGCAGGTACAAGGAAAACATTAACATAGTCCAGCCTGATATCATGGTCATCTGCGACCTGGAGGAAAAACTGGGTGAAGATGATTATTACAAGGGCGTCCCGGCGCTGGTGGTGGAAATTATATCAGAGAGCACTCGCAGTAAGGATCTGATTAAAAAGCTTGATCTGTACATCTCCTGCGCTATAGGGGAATACTGGATCGTAAACCCCATCAACAAGGAAGTAACCGTTTACTATTTTGCCGATAAAAATATCGTCAGCCATTCCACGTACAGAAAATCGGAGACCGCTCGATCCTGCCTTTTTGCCGGTCTGGAGGCGGAACTCGACAGGATCTTTAAATAAAGAAGGGGAGGTCAAAGTATCGACGGAAAGGGTGATCGTTTTGCATGAGTTAGAGAAGCTTACGCGAGCCCACATGTATATGACCAAGCTCGCAGATGGAATCGATCCGCTCACAGATACAGAGCTTCCCGGTGACACCGCCCTCAATAATGTTAGGCTGGCCAGATGTTTTTTCTACGTAGCTGAGATTATCGGAAAGGTGATTGCTAATGGCGGAGAGGTAGTTTATCCGGGAGAGAAAGCGACCTTTTATATCTCAGATGAGCAATTGGAAGCAATCGCTATTACCCCGGAACCGGTGGGTGTAAACGAGATTGCCCGTCGGGTTAATGCAGCCATTGATGCCAAGCGGATGATAGGCTTAACGGGTGAGAGAATTAATAACTGGCTCGTTGAACAAGGACTGCTCAAGGTAGAGACGCGGGAGGAAAAGCAGGTTAAGGTTGCTACGCCGGAAGGTAAAGCCCGTGGCATCAGCACAGTGCTGGTGACTACGCCGGAAGGCAGGAGTTACGAGAAGAACGTGTTCGATAAGAGCTTGCAACGACTTGTCATTGACCAGTCTAACTCTATTGGCGGGAGGTAATACTGTGAAAATTACCATCTCAGAGCGCTCTGGTGGTAAACGGATAGAGCATGTTTTTGTGAATGGGCTTATGGATCAAAAAAGATAGCAATCATGGAAATAGAATTATACTATACGGATTCTCTGCTATGGAGGAGCTGTTTTTAATGGGCGCTAAAACCAATCG
>JAGXSQ010000037.1 GCA_018333395.1 Dethiobacter sp. | reverse complement strand
AACAGGCAGCGCGGTGCCGGGACGCGTCTGTTGCTGGAGGCGTGGCTGAAAGAGAAAAATATTCCTCCGGAAGCCATCAGTGGCTACGACCGCGAGGAATACACCCACCTAGCGGTAGCGGCAGCGGTGGCTGCCGGCTCAGCAGATACCGGACTGGGAGTTTTCGCCGCTGCCCGTGCTATGGGCCTTGACTTTATTCCGCTGGCTAAGGAGCGATATGATCTGGCTATCCCAGCAGCTCGCCTAGCTGAAGATGGCGTGATCAGGCTGCTGGAGGTGGTCCGATCGGAAGAATTCCACCAGGCGGTGGTATCCATGGGAGGGTATCATGTGGATAGGACTGGGCAGCTCATTTATCGAGCATAAGGAGGCTGGAAGCAGCAATGGCTGAATTTACCGTGGCAATTCTGACAGCCAGTGACAAAGGCGCCCGCAGCGAGCGGAAGGACGAGAGCGGCCAGGTGGTTCGCGAACTGGTCGAAGGCATCGGTGGCCAGGTTGTGGCTTATGATGTGGTGTCCGACGATTTGCCGCTCCTTAGGGACAAGTTGGTGGAATATGCCGACATGCTCCAGGTCAGCCTCGTCCTGACCACTGGCGGTACAGGATTAGGGCCGCGGGACAACACGCCGGAGGCGACACTGGCCGTCCTTGACCGGCAGGTGCCGGGACTTGCGGAGGCGATGCGTGCTTTTGGCTATCGGAAAACGCCCCACGCTATGCTTTCGCGAGCTGTCTGCGGGGTGCGCAAAGAGACCCTGATTATCAATCTGCCGGGCAGTCCCCGGGCCGTCAGGGAAAATATGAGCGTCATCTTACCGGCTCTTCCCCATGCGCTAGAGGTGCTGCGCGGCCGGGCTACGGAGTGCGCTACTCTGAGACAGGACGATGTATAAAACTTTTTCGCCCTGTACATAATAGCTGTACTGGAAGGAAAGGAAAAAATAGAGAAAATAAGAAATACGTGCGTATTCTTAGCAATTTGTCGATTCAGGCCGGTATCTGCCCATATTTTCAGCCTGGCGTACTTGCTTTAAAATGGGTTTTTAGATAGTATAACGAGTGTAACTATTAGCACTCGCAGAGAGTGAGTGCTAATAACAAGTATCTTAATTTTTAAAAGGAGGTTGTCATGTGAACATCAAACCCCTGGCCGACCGTGTGGTAATCAAGGTGCTGGAGGCGGAAGAAAAAACTGCCAGCGGCATCGTTTTGCCGGATAAGGCCAAAGAGAAGCCCCAGGAGGGCGAAGTCATCGCTGTCGGTGGCGGCAGAATCTTGGAAAATGGTACCCGCGTGGAAATGGACGTCAAAGTCGGTGACCGCATCCTCTTTTCCAAGTATGCTGGCACGGAAATCAAGCTAGAGGGCAAAGAGTACCTGATTATGCGCCAGGACGATATTCTGGGCAAGCTGGTTTAGTCCATACTTACAAATTAAAACGTTTCGGGAGGTAAAGAGTAAATGGCCAAGGAAATCCTATTTCGTGAAGAAGCCCGTCGGGCCTTGGAAAAAGGCGTAAACGCGCTGGCCGACACCGTAAAAGTAACGCTGGGCCCCAAGGGCCGTAACGTAGTATTGGATAAAAAGTTCGGCAGTCCGCTGATTACCAATGACGGCGTAACCATCGCCCGTGAAATCGAACTAGAAGACCATTTTGAAAATATGGGTGCTCAGCTCGTCAAAGAAGTGGCTACCAAAACTCAGGACGTAGCCGGCGACGGCACCACTACCGCTACGCTGCTGGCCCAAGCGATTATCCGCGAAGGTATTAAGAACGTTACCGCCGGCGCCAACCCGATGGCCATCAAACGTGGCATCGAGAAAGCTGTCGCTGTAGCCGTGGAAGAAATCAAGAAGCAGAGCAAGCAGGTAGACTCCAAAGAGGCCATCGCCCAGGTAGCTTCGATTGCGGCTGGCGATGGAGAAATCGGCAACCTCATCGCTGAAGCTATGGAAAAAGTGGGCAAAGACGGCGTTATCACTGTGGAAGAGTCCAAAGGCTTCACCACTGACTTAAAAGTGGTGGAAGGGATGCAGTTTGACCGCGGCTATATTTCGCCCTATATGGTTACCGACGCCGAAAAAATGGAAGCTATCCTTGAAGACCCATATGTGATGATGACTGACCGCAAAATCGGCAACATTCACGAGCTTTTGCCCATCTTGGAAAAAGTTGTCCAGTCCGGCAAGCCGTTGGTGCTCGTTGCTGAAGATGTGGAAGGTGAAGCGCTGGCCACCCTGGTAGTCAACAGACTGCGCGGCACTTTCACCTGCGTTGCTGTGAAAGCCCCCGGCTTTGGTGACCGCCGCAAAGCCATGTTGCAGGACCTGGCTACCTTGACTGGCGGACAAGTTATTTCCGAAGATTTGGGTATCGACATGAAGAATGTGGAGATGAGCATGCTGGGACGCGCTCGCCAAGTTCGTGTCAGCAAGGAAGAAACGATTGTCGTGGATGGTGGCGGTGACTCCGCAGAAATCAAGAAGCGCATCGGACAGATTCGCGTTCAGATTGAGGAGACTACCTCAGACTTTGACCGGGAGAAGCTGCAGGAGCGCTTGGCAAAGCTTGCCGGCGGTGTGGCTGTTATTGAGGTGGGTTCTGCCACTGAAACCGAAATGAAGGAAAAGAAGTTGCGCATTGAAGATGCCCTTTCCGCTACCCGCGCGGCGGTGGAAGAAGGCATTGTGTCTGGCGGCGGCGTTAGCTATATCAACGCGCTCGCGGCATTGAGCAACATCGAGGCCTCCGGTGACGAGCTGACTGGCGTAAAGATTATCCGCCGCTCCCTGGAAGAGCCCCTCCGCCAGATTGCCATAAACGCTGGACAGGAAGGCTCCGTGGTGGCTGAACGCGTCAAAGCTGAAGCTACCGGTATTGGCTACAATGCGGCTACCAACGAATATGTGAGCATGGTGGAGGCTGGCATCGTCGACCCGGCCAAAGTGACTCGCAGTGCTCTGCAGAACGCCGCTAGCATCGCGGCCATGTTCCTGACTACCGAAGCGGTAGTTGCCGAAAAGCCGGATAAAGATAAAGGCGCTGGCGGCGGCGGCATGCCTCACGGCATGCCCCACATGTAAATCTAACCCTAAAAAGTTTACAACCAAGGACACCGTTAGCGGTAGTGATACTGCCCCGGTGTCTTTTTTTGCTTTGGTGTGCGGGAGTTTTGGAGTCTGCGGAGGAAAAAAAGTTCACCGCCATAGTCAGTAAAAGATATTAAAACACACAGAAGGAAAAAGGAACTTTTCGCCTGAGAAGGAATCTAAGTAATTATGAACCCTGCCATGCCTGTGAGGTGGTGCCGATGCCGATTTTGGAACTAAAAAAAGTGCTCAAAAAATACCGGGTGGGCAAAGAGACGGTAACGGCTTTAGATGTTGTGGATCTCTGCCTTGATGTCGGTGAGTTTGTGGCTATTTTGGGGACTTCCGGGTGCGGCAAGACGACGCTTTTAAACGTAGCGGCGGGGTTGGAGCGCCCGAGCAGAGGCGAGGTGCTTTTCAGAGGCATTACGCTTAACAAGCTGAAAGAAAAAGACAAGGTATCTTTCCGTCGCAAGCAAATGGGGTTTATCTTTCAGTCCTACAATTTACTGCCGGCGCTGACGGCGCTGGAGAATGTGGCGTTGCCGCTGCTTTTTGACGGTGTGCCAGGCAGAGAACGGCAAAAAAGAGCGCGAGAGATGCTAAAACGCGTAGGGCTTGGCGACCGCGCCCCACATAAACCGGGAGAACTGAGCGGTGGCCAGCAGCAGCGCGTCTGTATCGCCCGGGCACTTATTAACAAACCTCGGATTCTTTTTGCTGATGAGCCTACCGGCAACCTGGACACACGGACAACCCGGGAAATTATGGCGGAGCTGCAGCGGGAAGTCAAGGAAAGCGGCCAGACTTTGCTGCTTGTTACACACGACCGTGAGGTGGCTCGCTTTGCCAGTCGGGTCATTGAAATGGAAGACGGGCACATCGTGAGCGAAGACAGGGAGGGGATGGAAGCTTGAGGAAAGTTATTATTTTGCTGCTCGTTTTTTTGGTATGTAGTTACGGCACTTTGCCAGCGATAGGCTTAGCGGCGACCGTTACTGTAAACGTCACTACAAGCTCACCTCTTGATGTTGTTACAGGTGAGAGATTTGCCGTTGCTGCTACGGTGGATAACACAGGGGCAGCTGCGAATGTTAGACTTAGAGGTTTTACGCCTGCTGGCAGGGAGATTGCTGGGAGCGAAATTATCAATTTGCCTGCCGGTGCAGAGCGGCAAGTCTGGCTGTTCGGGTCTGTCTGGCTGGCGGGCTTTCATGAGTTGGCCAGAGTTGATGTTATTAACGAATCACTAGCAGGCCAGACCTTATCTATTTCTCTGCCTAGCACGTTACTAATTATAGCAACGGACAGAGCCACACCGCCAGCGGGCAGAGCGCTGCTAGATGTTGCTGGCGTAACATTCTCTCCCGCGGTGCCGATTCCCGGGGAACCGTTCCAGGTTCACATCAGCGTCCGCAACGCCGGGGCGGCCGAGGCAAGCAACGTGGTCGTTGCTTTTGACGGCGAGAAAAACTTTGAGGTGCTGGACCTGACCAACAGAGTTAGCTTTACCAGTCTGGGGAGCGGCAGCCAGCGTACGGCCTCTTTCCGGATAAGGGCGAGAACTGCTCGGGAGTCGAATCAGGCGACTCTGGTTTTTAGCTATATGAGCGCAGAGAGGCAGGAAACTCAGGAAGAAAGACTAAACCTGCCTCTGGGAGAGGTGCAGGGGCAAGGCCTTGGGCTACAGGTAGCGTCGCACACCCTTAGCGAGGTTCGCCAGGACGGCAGCTTTACCTTGGCGCTGGAGATCAGGAACGAGGGGGCGGCGGCCAGTAATGTGCGGGTGACAGTTGACGGAGGGGAGAGCGTTCACCCGGCAACCGGTAACAGCGCTAGGCAACGACTGACACACTTGGCTCCCGGCGCTTCCGGCGTTGTTTACTTTCGTCTGGTGACCGAGGATTCACTCGTGAACTACCCGGTGGCGGTGGCCTTTGAGCAGGCTGGCAGCAGCGCTGGTAGCGAGCGAGTGTTACTAAACCTGCAACTGGCGCCTTTCCTGAAGGTGAAAGGATTTACGGCTGTGCCAGAGGACAACGGTCGTGACTTTCTGTTGCGCTTCCGGCTGCAAAATCTGGGTAATACCAAAGCGCAGGAGATAAGCGTCCGGCTGGGTGGGGAGCACGCTTTACCAAGAGCCGGCAGCAACCTGCTGGTACTGCCGCGACTTTCGCCGGGAGCGGAGACGGAACTGGCGGTGATGATGACCACAGCCTCCGCAGAGGGACCGTATATTATCCCACTGGAGCTGAACTACCTGTCGCCGGGAGGCGGCAAATTCAGCGGCAGCGAGACGATTGCTGTGACCGCTGCCGCGCTTGGGCGGTCTGTGGACGGCGGGCCGCCGCGGGTAAGCTTAAGCAAATATCTTCTGTCGGAGAAGCAAGTTTTTGGCGGCGACACAATAGGCCTGATGCTGCACATCACCAATAATGGCCGCCGCGAAGTAGGGAATATCAGGGTTTCGCTTGGCGTCCAGCAGGCGGCCGGCGGCGGTGAGGCGGGCGGCACCCCGAGCGGCACCGTTTTTTCACCGGTAAACAGCAGTAACAGCTTTTTCATTAACAAAATTGCCGCCGGGGAGACCATCATCAGGGAGGTCAGTCTTTTTGTGGACCCCAATGCGACAGCTAAAACATACACCATGCCGGTGGATATTGAGTATCAGGAGGCAGCGGGCGGTGTGGTGCGGGAGATGGTCAACATACCAGTGTTGCAGGAAACCCGCCTGAAGGTGCTTGCTGTTTCGGTGCCGCCTGTGGGTGCTGTAGGCCAGCCCGTGCCTGTCACAGCCGATTTTGTCAATATTGGTAAGGTAGCGTTAAAAAATCTGCTGGTCAGCATTGTAGGCGATTTTCCCACGCAAGACGCTACCCACTTTGTAGCTAGCCTGGAAATTGGGCAGAGCGAATTTTTCCAAGGGACTATTATTCCGCAAGGGGAGGGCCGGCTTGAGGGTCAAGTTGTCTTTACCTATCTGGATGCCACCAACCAAGAGGTGCGACTGGAGCGCCCGTTTGCGATTGATATTGAGC
>JAGXSQ010000036.1 GCA_018333395.1 Dethiobacter sp. | reverse complement strand
TGTATAACGTATTCGACACTCGTGACATCGGTGCGCTAGATATGTTGATTCATACATACAGCGAAAGCGAAGTCGACACTTTGGCGCAATATGTGAAGGGTCTGGCCGATGATTATGAGGCTGTAAAAAACAGCTTGATCTATGGTGATATAAGCAATGGTCCCTTAGAAGGAGTCAACAGCAGGATCAAAGCAATCCACCGAAGGAGTTCGGGCAGAGCAGGCATCTTTCTGCTCAATGCGTATATGGTTTTGCCGGGGGGCTAAGTATATGAAATTCATAGTATTATCCTCGCCTTTGAGTAAGAGCCTATTTTGTGATCGACTTTGTCAACCCGGTACAGGTTAATTCGCTACGCGCCCTTAGTTTCTTTAGGGAGATCTGGAAATGTGCGATCAGCTTGAGTCGATGCAGAAAATGCATCGTGCTTGCCAGCACGAATTTCTTAACTACTTGCAGGTTATCAGCGGCATGGTGCAGCTTAGTAAAACGGAAGAGCTGCTGCCATATATCAGGAAGGCGAGCGAAGAAATACAGCGAGTTGGGCGCTTGGCGGCCTGTGGTGATGCGCGCCTCGCGCTGTTGATTTACGAAAATTTTTTCCAGGAAGCTGTCCCTGAGCTGCTGCTTGATGTCGACGGTAGATTGCCTTTTTTGTCGGCAGACTCTCTGGCGGCAGCAGCGGAACTGTTTGCCGTCTGTAAGGCTTACCTGCTCCAGGGAGGTTGTGTCCGCGTTGAGCTGGTGCTTCGCGGTGGTGATGCTCCTAACCTATCCCTGCGGTTTTGCTCTTTGACAGAGGTGACCCAGGATTTGTACCGGTGGCTGGCCATGACCGCACGGCGGTACATTTGTTTTGAGCCTGAAGGGCAAGTTTGCCTGACCTTACCAATGGATAAGCTGCCGACAGTGAGCGAAAGATAAGCGTGATAATTTTGGGGAGTGGTAGGCTTGTTCGTTGACAGGGCCAAAATTTATGTCAAGGGCGGCGACGGTGGCAACGGCGTTGTTTCCTTCCACAGGGATAAGTTTGTAGCGCGTGGCGGGCCGGACGGCGGCGATGGAGGCCGCGGCGGTGATGTTGAGTTGGTTGTGGGGCAGGGCAGGCATACGCTTCACGATTTTCGTTACCAGCAACATTTGCGTGCTGATAGGGGAGAGCATGGGCAGGGAGGCAACAAGCATGGCCGTAACGGGAAAGGCTTGAGCGTGCTGGTGCCACCGGGAACCCAGGTGCGCGAGGCCGAGACCGATCAGCTTCTGGCTGATATGACCACAGAAGGTCAGTCCTTTGTGGCGGCTCGTGGCGGCCGTGGTGGCCGCGGTAATGCCCGCTTCAGCACTCCCGCTGATAAAGCTCCGCGCCATGCGGAGAAAGGTGCGCCGGGCGCAGAGCGCTGGCTTTGGCTGGAGCTGAAATTAATTGCTGATGTTGGCCTGATCGGCTTCCCGAATGCCGGAAAGTCTACTTTTTTGTCCAGGGTGTCTGCGGCGCGTCCCAAGGTTGCCGACTACCCGTTTACCACACTGACTCCCAACCTCGGTGTTGTGGAGGCAGAGGGCATCGAACCCTTTGTGATAGCGGATATTCCCGGTTTGATTGAGGGAGCGCACAAAGGGCTGGGGTTAGGGCATGAGTTCCTGCGCCATGTAGAGCGGACAAGACTGTTGCTTCATCTCCTTGATGCGGCCAGCATTGACGGGCGTGACCCGCTCCAAGACTTCCACCAGATTAATGAGGAACTGCGCCTTTATAACCCGCGGCTGGCTAAACTGCCGCAGGTGGTAGTAGCCAATAAGATAGATCTGCCACAAGCTGCTGACGCTCTGGAACGGCTACGCAAAGAACTGGGCGAGGACAACGTGCTTCCTATCTCAGCGGCCACCGGCCAAGGGGTGGGGAAAGTACTTTTTAGGGTGGCCGGACTCCTACGGGAACTTCCTGCCGCTGACTTGCAGGACGCCAGTGATTTAGCGATTTTGCCGGAGTTGCCAACTGCCACGAAAGAGGCGATCGCCATTGAACGCTGTGGTGATGTGTTCATTGTCCGCGGCGTCAGGCTGGAGAGGTTGGTAGCCATGACCGATTTTACTAATGATGATGCCGTTAAGAGATTTCAGCGGCTTTTCCGCCGCTTTGGACACGAAAAGGAGTTGTTGGCTGCCGGAGTCAGCAACGGTGATACGGTACGCATCCGCGAGGTAGAGTTTATTTTTCGGCGGGATGAAGACTGACGGGAGGAAATCATGGCTCTGCAGCAAGCGGTGAAAGGAGAGCAGTGCTTGTCTGTCGGTCTGATGGGCGGCACATTCGATCCGATTCATCTTGGCCACTTGGTGACGGCGGAAGAGGTCCGCATACAGTATGGCTTGGATCAGGTAGTTTTCGTTCCTTCTGGGCAGCCCCCACACAAAGATGGCAGGCAGGTTAGCCATCAGGAACATCGCTACCTGATGACGGTGCTGGCTACCATTAGCAACCCTTATTTTACGGTCTCTAGGGTAGAGATCGACCAGCAACCCGGGACCGCTACCTACACTATTGATACTGTACGCTACTTCCACCAATATTTTGGTTCCAAATGCCAGCTATTCTTTATTACTGGCGCTGATGCTATCCTAGAAATACTTACCTGGAAAGATTACCGCGAACTGTTGTCTATTTGCTCTTTTATTGCGGCCACGCGCCCTGGTTATTGCCTGAACAGGCTTGAGGAAACGATTGGTGAAAGTTGTCTGGATACACTGTCTGCTATTCACGTAGTGGAAATCCCGGCTGTAGCCATTTCTTCAACCTTAATCCGTGAGCGCCTAGCAGAGGACAAACCGATTAAGTACCTTACGACGGAAGCGGTTGCACAGTATATTGTTAAAAACGGCTTATACCGGCCTCAGGGTGGAGAAGTATAAAAGCGGTACTTCTTCAGATACTAAAAAAAGCTTTCGGAAAGCGAGGTGATAGTGCGTGCCAAGAACGATTTACGTGGGAAACATCCCTTGGTCAGTCAATGAAGAGCAGTTAAAAAATTACTTCAGCGAGCATGGTCAAGTGGCGGAGGCCAGAATAATTACTGAACGCTCCACAGGCCGTTCCCGTGGGTATGGCTTTGTGGAAGTGGCTGATGAAGATGCGGAGCAAATAGTGGAACGACTAAACGGCACAGAGTTGGAAGGGAGAAAGCTGGTGGTCAATGAGGCTAAACCTCGTACTGATAAATAGGGCAACGCGTCGTTGCCTTTTTTGTTTGCCGCTTAGAAGTTGCAGGAAAACCAAACCAGGCGTCGAAAGGATGTTGGATGGGTAGCTTGTCCTTGGAACAGATTATTTCTTTTCTACAAAAGAATTTGACGTCCGAACTTTTTGTGCATTCTGCCGGGGTGGCCGAAACGGCAGCGAACCTCGCCAGGGTTTTGGGCGCTGACGAAGACCGTGCCCGGCTGGCTGGCTGGTTGCACGATTGCGCCCGCGAAATCGTGCCGCAGGAGCTTCTTGTCTTGGCTGAGACGAGTCAGATAGTAATCGACGATTTTTGCCGCCAACAACCTGTCTTACTACATGCACCGGTTGGTGCAGTAGTGTCTGGATGGTTAGGTGTGCTGGACGAGGCCGTGCTTGCGGCCATCAGACGCCATACTTTAGGCGACCAAGACATGTCGTTACTTGACCGCATCGTTTACGTAGCCGACAAAATTGAACTGGGCCGCTCTTATTCCGAGGTGGAAGCCTTGCGACGCAAAGTGGCCGAAGACTTTCATGAAGGGGTTTTAGCAGTCGTTGCCCAAACAATCCGCTATTTGTTGGCGAAAAAACAGGTCATCCATCCGCTGACTATTTCTTTTTGGAACAGTCTTTTGCTAAGCCCATTGGGGAGTGAGGCGAATGGAACACGGCTACCGTTACACCGTTAAAACCAAGCGGCGCAGGGTCAAGATGGGCCGATTGCTTTTTCTGCTGGCGCTGTGTGCTTTTCTGTTGTCTGTTCTTTTCAGTGTCCGTTTTATCGGCATGTTAAATGCGTTTCAGGACACCTCGCCCTGGGCTTCCGCTTTGCCGCAGCCAGTAGGGAACGAGCGTAGGCAAGCAGTGCTCTATACCGTTTCTAACCGGCAGGGTGATGGCGTAGTCACCGAGTTGGTGCTGGTGGCCTACCATCCAGGCAAAAAACAGGCTCGAGTGATACACTTGCCGACCGACACGCTGGTTGATGCCGCTAACCATGGGCTAACACGGCTAGGTCTTGTCTACAGAGCCGGTGGGCGGGAACTGTTAGTCAGTACAGTTTCCCGCTTGTTTGCTGATTTGCCTGTCCATTACTATCTTGAAATAGATGAAGAGTCCCTGCTAGCGGCAGTGGACCGGGTCGGAGGTATTCAACTTCCCACTGCCTCCTCTATGGCAGGCGGTGGTGAGGTGCTCGCCTTTATGCATGCTGAAGGGCTGACTATTTCCGAGAAGCTGGAGCGTCGGCGTTCCGTCCTCACGGCTCTGGCAGCTACGCTTGTTCAGGGCAGCCTGCTACAGAGGATAACGAGCTTTTATGATGTATCACCGCTACTGGCGACAAACTTTTCCTGGCGCCAGTTGTTGTCTATGGCAGAATCTTTAAGAGACACTGAGTATAGCGAGGCGGCCAAGGTCATCCTGCTTCCCGGTACCGAGCAGGTAAGGACGGATGGCCGTTACTGGAGGCCCGATATCAGCCAAATTTCCTCTCTGGCCTCTTGGCTGACTGGTGACGTCAGCGCTTTGCCGCGTGCCCAAATCACGGTTGAAGTGTTAAACGGCAGCGGTGTCAGAGGTCTGGGCACGGAAGTGGCCGAAAAGCTGCGGGCAGAAGGTTTTCAGGTCCTAAGCATCGGCAACGCCGACCGCCAGGACTACGACATATCCCAGGTAATCAGCCGTACAGACAATGTGGATGGTGCCAAAGAAGTAGCCATCTTGGTTCCCGGTGCTCAACTGCTGAAACAGGAGGTGCCGGAATCAAGCGTGATGGTTACAGTTATTGTAGGTAAAAACTATACTCCATAAAAAAAGAGGGGGTTCGTGCTTGAACGAAGCGACGGGAAAGTTGGCTAAGCTGGTAGCACATCTGGCTACAGATAAAAAAGCTCTGGACATCGTTCTTCTGGAAATTGGCAAAGTATCCCTGATAGCCGACTATTTTGTTATTGCCAGTGGCAAAAACAAGCTCCAGGTGCAGGCCATCGCTGATCATATTATAGCGGAACTCAAAAAAGAAGGGCAGCAGCTCCTGCATAAAGAAGGCTATGCGGAGGGACTCTGGACGCTTCTGGACTACGGTTCAGTAGTTGTCCATATCTTTCAAATGGAAGAACGTCGTTTTTATAACCTGGAGCGCCTCTGGGGGCATGCCCCCCAGCAGGCGGTGCTTCCCCACAGCAGTGGAACCCGCCAAGAATAGCGATTTCGGGTGCACGACAAATTTATGAGGAAATAAATGGCAATTCATCTTTTTAGAGTCTGCTTGGGGCAGTTGTTAGCGCGATAGCGAGTCCAGAAGTCATCAAATCTGCCACTAAGCAGGCTGGATCGCAGTGCAATGATGGCGTTAGCGCCGTTTAAGCTCCAGAACATGCCTGATTGTTTGAGGCGTTGGCCGATGACCACCCGGCAACCGGCCTCGACCACGCCGGAGCCAACGCAAAGGCCAAGGGAGCGGAAATAATCATATCGCATTCGGTAACGGT
>JAGXSQ010000035.1 GCA_018333395.1 Dethiobacter sp. | reverse complement strand
ACAGCTGGTAGCCATCGCCGGTGTCTTGGCCATGAAGCCGGCCTGCATCGTGCTGGACGAGCCGACCGCCTTGTTAAACCCGCAAGCCGGAAAGGAAGTGCTGCACAGCCTGAAGCGCCTGAACCGGGAAGAAGGGATCACGATACTGCTGATCACCCATAGCATGCAGGAAGCCATTGCCTTTGACCGGATTGTGGTCATGTCTGAGGGAGAGATTAAGATGGACGGCGCCCCGCGCGCAGTTTTTCAACAGGCAGAGCTGATCCGCCGGCTGGGCCTGGATCTGCCCCTGCCTTTGCGCCTTGCCCTAAAATTAAAAGAGAGGGGATACCCGCTGCCGCCGGATATTTTAAGCGCCGAGGAGCTGGTTGATCATATATGTCGATTAAAGTCATCGGGTTAAACCACCGCTATAAGGCGGGGACCCCTTTTGAAAAACAGGCGCTTTTTGAGATTAACTTAGAGATCGAGGCGGGGGAGTTTCTCGGCCTGATCGGCCCTTCTCAGGCCGGCAAAACTACCCTGGCCCAATACTTTAACGCCCTGCACCTGCCGGCGCAAGGACGGGTGCTGATCAACGGGCAGGATACCGGCAACAGGAAAACCGACCTGACCGCCATCCGCCGCTCTGTAGGCTACGTATTTCAAAACCCCGACTGCCAGCTGTTCAAGCCGACAGTGGGAGAGGATATCGCTTTCGGCCCGGCCAACCAGAGATGCTCCAGGGCTGAAATAAGCGAGCGGGTGCGCGAATCCATGGCCACGGTGGGTCTTGATTATGGCATTTACCATAAGCGGAATATTTTTGCCTTAAGCGGCGGGCAGAAAAGGCGGGCCGCCATCGCCGGCGTTTTGGCCTGCCGTCCGCAGACCTTAATTTTGGATGATATTACCGCCGGCCTGGACCCTCAGGGCCGGGAAGAGATTCTTGAGGTGGTCGGCAAGCTGCATCGGGATAAGAAGATGACCGTTGTCTTTATTTCCAGCAACATGGACGATCTTTCCCGCCTGGCCAAACGGATCGTGGTTATGCACCGGGGCAAAATTGTCATGGACGGCGCTGCAAGGGAAATATTCGCTTGTGTGCAACAGTTGAAACATCTTTGTCTGCAGCCACCCCAGATTATGGATATCATCTACCGCCTTAAGCAAAGGGGTTTTTCCGTACCCTTAAGCGCTCTCACCCTGGAAGAGGCGCTGGAGATCATTTGCGCCGCTCTGAAGCAGAGGGGGGCTGGTTAATTATGGAGCTGACCCGCAACATTACCCTGGGCGTTTACCTGCCCGGAAATACTGTTATCCACCGCCTGGATCCCCGCACTAAAATCTCCGCGGCCGCGCTATTATTAGGGATCCTGTTTTCCGTGCAGACATACAGCGCGTTCGGTTTTTTTGCTGTTTGCCTGATGATTTTGCTGCTTGCAGCCCGTCTCCCCCTTATATTTACATTAAGCGGGATGAAGCCGATGCTGCCGCTGTTATTGATCATGTGGCTATTTCAGCTGTTCTTGCAAAAACCGCCGGAGGCAAGCGTCATCTTTTCGATCTGGTCTCTGGAGATCACGGATGCCGGCTTTCATCTGGGCACCCTGATCTCAATTCGGGTGATCCTTCTCTACCTGGTGGTCACTATGCTCACCCTGACCTCATCCATGGTGGAGCTGACTGACGGGATGGAGGCGTTGCTTAAACCTTTTCGAAAAATCGGGCTGCCTTCCCAGGAGCTGGCTATGATCGCGGTGATCGCCCTGCGCTTTGTGCCCACTTTAGTGGAAGAGCTGGAGAAAATCATCAAGGCGCAGATGGCCCGGGGAGTTGCCTTTGACCGCGGAAACTTCATCCAGCGGACAGCCAAGGTCTTTCCGGTGCTGCTGCCCCTGTTTATCAGCGCTTTTAAACGGGGCGAAGAGCTGATCATCGCCATGGAGGCGCGCAATTATACCGGGGGAAACGGCCGCACCAAGATGCGGGTACTGAGGATGGGCCGCTCCGACGCCTGGGCGCTGATTGTGCTGGCGCTTTTTACGGCGGCTATGGCCGCGCTGAAGATCGCATCCGGACGCTGAGCTGGTAATATTTAGTTGACAACGTCATCCCCTTGCCGGTATAATTTATCTGGAACAATGGCGCCGAGGTTAAATCGCCCCTGAGTACAAAGCGAAGGGCGCGGAAAGGCTTGTTCATGATGAGCGTTATTTACCTGGGAAACCGGGAACGATCAGACGAACTAAACGCAGAGCTCAAAAAAGTAATTGCCGCTTTAAAAAAAGTCCACGGCGTGCAGAAGGTAATTTTATTTGGTTCTTTGGCCAACGGCAACGTGGGCATCAAAAGTGATCTCGACTTGCTTATTGTCCAGGAAACAGAGAAAGCATTTCTTTCCCGCTCGATCGAGTTGATGGAATATATTGACCCCAACCTTGCCATGGATATCCTGGTTTACACACCGCTGGAATTCGCGGAGATGCAAAAAAGCCCAAACTGTTTTTTTAGTAACATCCTAAGAAACGGGAGGATTGTCTATGCAAAATAACGCCGCGAAGGAAGGTCTCCGGTGGCTGGCGCAATCTCAATCTGATCTTGACGATGCCCGCTACCTTTTTGAAGGAGGCAGATACAATACGTGTTGCTTTTTTTGTCAGCAGGCGGCCGAAAAAGCGATCAAAGCTTATCTCTACCAACAAGGCGCAGAACACGTTTACGGTCATAGTGTTGCTGAACTTTGCCGGGAAGCGGCCAGGCTGGACCAGGCCTTTGCAGATATAAAAACCGCCGTCTCGCCCCTCGATGTATACTATATACCCACTCGCTACCCTAACGGATTGCCCGGCGGCATCCCTTCTGAAGCATTTGCACGGGAAGACGCAGAGCGGGCGCTGGTCATGGCCGGCAAAACCATTACCCTGGTAATCAAGATAATGGCCTGAGGCCCGAGGCATCCGCATCTTTAAAAGAATCACTAATTTTTTTTAACCGCATAAAGAACAAAACCGGGAAATGCTCAAGCACTTCTTCTAAAGCCCAACCCGGGCTTTGCTTCCCTTCAGACGGGCAATGGCGAGCAGAGCAAGGCTGTGGAGCGGGTGCAACGGAACTAACTTCAGCGGGTTAACCTTCATCAATCTGGTCAATGCCTTCACGGTGGAAGCAAGGTCGTTGCATGCCGGAGAGCAATAAACCCGGCTCAAACCCTTAAGCCGGTAATATGCGCCTGTTTCTTCTATGGCGCATTTTCCGGCCAGTAAAACCGGTCCCGTCACCTCTTCCAACACGTCATGGTCGAAACCTTTGCCCATCAGTATGGTAAAACCGCCCTGGCCGCGATGGTCTAGGTAGAGAAACTGCAACACGGCTTCGGTATTTGAGCGGCACCCTTCCGGGCAGCATCGCTCGCGGCCCTTCAAAATCCGCACGTCGGGCGGCATATCAGGCAGCAGGGTGTACGGGTATTTCGTCTTAAATACGCTTAAGTCGCCGTCCACTTCGATAGAATCCACAGAGCCCTTCCAACTCTTTACCGCCAGGTCGAGATGCGGCACTTCTGCCACACTATAACCGAGAATACTTGCGGCTACAGCATCCACTGCAATCATCTCGGTGCCTCCGACCAGGATTCCCAAGGGAGCCAGGCAGCGCTCTGTTACCGATGCCGGCGGGTAATGGCCATGATAAACCGCCTTGATTCCATCCACGATGGTGAAATCGGGGCAAAAAAGTTTTCCCAGCGCGGCCAGCCTGCCATGCAGGTTGTGGTTGTGACCATGCATTCTGTCCCGCTGGTCCATCAGGCCTAACAAATTCTTAACCCCTAAGGTAACCACAGTCATAGAATGGGTTTTCATCCGGGGCAGGTTTAAGAAGAACACTTTCCGGTTAGCGCCGCAAAGTTCAGCGGCCACGATTCTGGGGAAGCGGGCTTTCTCATCCAAACCAGGCAGCGTCAGATTAACAACTGATCCTTCATCCAGGAAAAGCGGTCGGACGCCCTGGCGCCGGCATACTTTGCCCAAATCGGTCGCGGCAAACACGAGGCGGGTGAAGTTGCCTTGAGTGCAGTTTTCGATCACGCGAATATCGGAGATGCCATGCTTTTTGAAGACTACGATTGCCGCCTCCAGGACTTCCGGTGAGGTGTATGTCTCGGGCCGACAGTCAATGGCGTTGATCTTGATCCATACCCGGGACTTCCCATCCAGGAGCCTGTTTAAGCCGCCGCACCGTTCAATAATTGATT
>JAGXSQ010000034.1 GCA_018333395.1 Dethiobacter sp. | reverse complement strand
TATCAGCCGTCATTTCTCTGCTGATGGTATTGGCGGGGGAAGATATGAAGGGCATTTTCTTCTGGCTCTCAGGAGGCCTAGCGATGCGTTCCTGGCCGTATCTGTGGATGGCCGCCCCCTACCTGTTGCTGGGCGTCGTTCTGCTGACTGTTTTTGCCCGAGAACTAAACATCCTGCAACTAGGCGAGGAAGCGGCGCTGCATCTTGGCGTGCCGGTGGAAACGGTCAAGAAAATCCTTTTGGCCGGAGCCTCGATTATAACGGCAGCGGCAGTTTCGGTCAGCGGCATGATCGGTTTTGTGGGCTTGATTATTCCCCACGCTGTACGCATGGTCACGGGACCTGACCACCGGACGCTGCTGCCGGCTACGGCGCTCTTTGGCGCTATTTTCCTGGTCTGGGCGGATGTGGCCGCTAGGACGGCTTTGGCGCCTCGGGAACTGCCGGTAGGTATCATCACTGCTTTTGTCGGGGCGCCGTTTTTTATCTGGCTGCTGCACAAAAAGAAACAGGAAGTTCGCTGGTGAGCATGTATGAGACTTGAGGCGAAAAACCTTGTTTTCAGCTACGGGGAACGTAAGGTGCTGGACGGGCTGACCTTTTCTGTGACGGAAGGCTCTTTTACCGGTGTTATCGGGCCAAACGGCAGCGGCAAGACGACCTTATTTAAGTTGCTGACCGGCGTACTGACGACGCAAAGCGGCAGCATCCTGCTTGATAGCTGCCCGCTCCGCTCATTTCCGCGCCGGGCGCTGGCTCAACAAATGGCTGTTGTCAGCCAGGAAGCAGATGGTGGTTTGCTTTTTACCGTGGAAGAGTTGGTGGGCATGGGCCGGGCCCCTTTTCTTGGCCGCTTTCAGGGCGAGTCGGTCGCTGACCGTCAGGTTGTCCGCGAGGCTCTGGAAATGACAGGCTGCCTGCATTTGCGCGGCCGGATTGTAGGGGAACTGAGTGGCGGAGAACGCCAGCGCGTGACGATTGCCCGCGCTTTGGCCCAGCAGCCGCAGGTGTTGCTTCTTGATGAGCCTACTTCTCACCTAGACATCGGCTACCAGCAGGAGATTCTGGATCTAGTCAAGCGATTGAATGCTTCCCAGGGCATGACAGTGCTGGCTGTGCTGCACGACCTGAATTTGGCCGCTTATTATAGTGATACGCTGCTGCTCCTGCATGAAGGGAAGCTTTGGGCGGCCGGATCGCCGGTGGAAGTAATCACGGCGGACAATGTGGCCGCGGTTTACCGGACGCGGGTGCTGGTAACTCCCCATCCAGTACTTGGTGCCCCTACCGTGTCGTTTTTGCCGGGGAAGAGGACTGTTGCTGCCTCCAAAAATATCCGCGTACATGTACTAGCTGGCGGTGGCAGCGCCGGGGAGCTGCTGCGGGATCTGACAGAGGCCGGGTTTGCGGTTACAACTGGTGTCCTAAATATTGGCGACAGCGACTGGGAAGCAGCCAAGTCGCTCGCTGTTCCGGCGGTAACGGAGGCGCCTTTTTCTCCTATTTCACAGGAACGTCACTACGAAAACCTAGACTTAATTTCCAGGGCGGCGGTGGTAGTGTTAGCCGAAATACCGGTCGGCTACGGCAACGTGCTAAACTTGCGGGCGGCGGTTGCGGCGCTGGCTGCAGGCAAGAAAGTGTATCTCTTAGAAGAGCGGCCAAAACTTCCCCGTGACTTTACGGGTGGGGAGGCTCTGGAAATACTTACGGAAATCAAAGGAAGCGACCAGGCAGTGGTGGTGGAGAGCAAGGCTAGGCTATACCGGGCGCTGGCTGAACTTGTTACTTCCGGAGCCCCCGCCGGGTCGCCGTAATCAGGTAGTCAAGACTGACTTTCTTCTACGGCACCCCGCGGGCAGAGGCGCAAGTAAATTTAATACCGATAGGGACTATATCAAGCCTTCGGAATGGGCTTGTCAAGGCGGGATGGCGATGACGGTGGCAAAATGTATTATGGTTCAGGGAACTGCTTCCCATGTGGGGAAAAGTGTACTGGCAGCAGCGCTTTGCCGAATTTTTGCGCGTGACGGTTACTGGGTAGCGCCGTTTAAAGGCTGGAATATGGCGCTAAACTCCTGCGTTACCAGCGACGGCGGAGAGATTGGGCGGGCTCAGGGAGAACAGGCGGTAGCGGCCGGGATTGAGGCTACTGTTGATATGAACCCGCTATTGGTCAAGCCTAAGGGACCTGGACAGGCACAGCTCATTGTGCGCGGCCAGCCGTGGGGCGATATTGATTTCCGTACGCGTGACGAGGAAGGCTACGTGCGCTATTGCCTGGAGGTGATTGCCGGTTCCCTGGCCACGCTACGCCGGGAGTATGAGATTGTCGTCATTGAAGGTGCCGGTAGTCCGGCGGAGATCAATCTGGCTGCTCAGGACGTAGCTAATATGAAAGTGGCTCATCTGGCTGATGCTCCGGTAATTTTAGTCAGCGACATCGACCGTGGCGGGGCGTTGGCTGCCGTAGTCGGCACGATGTTACTTTTGCCGCAGGAAAGCCGGGAGCTCGTGGCTGGCTTTATATTTAATAAGTTTCGCGGCGACAGGAGTTTGCTGGAGCCCGGACTAGATGTCGTCCGGGAGCGGACCGGCAAGCCGGTGCTGGGCGTGGTGCCGTATATGTTTGAGCAGGTGATGGCCGAAGAGGACGGCGTGGCTCTGGAGAGTCGCTCATTGTCCGCTGTGGGCGAGCCTTGTTCTGCCTCTGAGCAGAGGATGGGCAAGCTGCGTTTGCGTGTGTTACGTCTCCCCCATATCTCCAATTTTACCGACCTGGATTCTCTGGCGGCCGAGGCGGATGTAGACCTTCGTTTTGTTGCCGAAAGAGAGGCTTTGGCTGACGCTGATGCCGTGATCATCCCCGGAACTAAGAACAGCATTCGCGACTTACAGTTTATCAAGGAAAAAGGTTTGGCGGAAGCCATCGTTCGGCTGGCGGCGGCCGGTACGCCAGTAGTCGGTATCTGCGGCGGTTACCAGTTGCTCGGTCAGCAGCTTTACGACTCGGCAGGTCAGGAACTGGGCGGTCAGGCTTCAAGCGCTGTAGGGTTGGGGCTGCTGGCGGTGGAAACACGTTTTTATCCGGCAAAGACGCTGACCCGCCTGCAGGCACGGGCGCTGTTGCCTTTTGCTATAGGTGAAGAAGTGGAAGGGTACGAGATTCACATGGGCCAGACGGTCAGATTGGGGTGCCAGCCTGCTTTCCTGCTGTCAGGGGAGAAAAATGGGCAGGAGGACGGCGCTATTTCTGCCGACGGTCAGATCTTTGGCACTTATCTGCACGGTGTTTTTGACCGTCCCGGATTCAGGCGTGCTTGGCTCAATATGCTGCGCCGCAAGAAGGGCTGGAGTGATCTCCCTGTAACTCTTGCCTGTACCGCTGGCAACCGTTTTGATGTTCTGGCCGACCATGTGCATGCCAATTTAGATGTCCCGTTTTTGTACGGGTTGCTAGGGCTGCCGGGGCCGAGGAGGGCCAGCTGATGGCTAAAGTGCTGATGGTGCAGGGAACTTCTTCGGATGTGGGTAAAAGCGTCTTTTGTGCGGCGCTTTGCCGCTGGCTGAGTGAGGAAGGCTATCGGGTCGCTCCGTTTAAGGCCCAGAATATGGCTTTAAACGCCATGGTCGTTCCAGGCGGCGGCGAAATCGGCTGGGCGCAGGTGATGCAGGCCGAGGCAGCCTGCACTGCTCCCCGACTGGAAATGAACCCGCTCTTACTCAAGCCAGTTTCCGACACTGTCTGCCAGGTAGTGGTGACAGGGCTTGCTGTGGGGAACCTGACGGCGCAGCAGTTTCAGGGCTATAAGAAAGAAGCTTTTCCGGTGGTCTTAGCTGCTCTGGAGACGCTACGCCGGGAATACGATGTGGTGGTGATAGAAGGCGCTGGCAGTCCGGCGGAGGTAAATCTGCGTAGTCATGATATTGTCAATATGGGGTTGGCTGCTGCTGCCGAGGCCCCGGTGCTGCTGGTAGCCGACATCGACCGTGGCGGTGTGTTCGCCTCCATCGTGGGGACACTGGCTCTGCTGTCACAGGAAGAGCGGGAGCGGGTGCGTGGCCTGATTATTAACAAGTTTCGTGGCTGTACCGAGAAGTTGCGGCCTGGCTTAACCATGCTAAGCAGTCTGACGGAGAAGCCGGTGGTCGGTGTCCTTCCTTACCTGGGGGAACTCTCTCTGCCGCCTGAGGACTCGCTTTCGCTTGTACGGCGACATGGCGGTAGCGGGCTGGAGGCGGCTGTTATAGCTCTGCCGCGTATCGCCAACTTCACAGACTACCATGTTTTAGCCGCAGAAGAAGGTATTTCCTTGCGTTACGTCTCTTCTCCGGCAGAGTTTGGCGCACCGCAATTAGTTATTCTGCCAGGAACGAAAAATACTTTAGCTGACCTCGATTTTTTGCAGGAGAGTGGCTTGGACGCCAAAGTCAAAGCGGCCTATCGGAGCGGCGCCTTCCTGCTGGGCATCTGCGGCGGTTACCAGATGTTGGGGCAGCGCATCCTGGACAATTTGGGCAGCGATGGTGCCGGAGGCAGCCGCCTGGGGCTTGGTCTTCTGCCGGTGGAGACGGAGTTTGGCACCGTTAAAACTACTGCCCGCGTTTGCGGGCACACCTTGCCGGAAGGTGAGGAACTGGCAGGCTACGAAATCCACATGGGCCAAACGAGACGGTTTGGCGTTCGCCCCTTTGCGCGCCTTACCACAGAGGACGGGAAGGAATATCTTGACGGTGCGGTAAGCGCGGACGGTCGGATTATAGGCACTTACCTGCATGGCCTGTTTGATGCGGCCTCGTTTCGCCAGAGCTTTCTGAACCGGGTGCGGCGGGCTTTTAACTTGCCGGAGCAACGAGGGGACAACCGCTCGGCGCGGCAGCAGCGGGAGGCTTCCTACCGCCTGCTGGCGGCTAGCGTCCGTGAACACCTAGACACGGCACAACTTCTGCAACTGCTAAACGAAGCATGAGTGGCTCTTGCTCAAATAGGAGGATGATGCGGAGTAGGGGCGGGTTTGAAACCCACCCCTACTACCAGAATGAAGGTTTCAGAAACAGGATAAAGTCATATCAGGCATTTCAAGATATTTAATCACTAAATTAACAGAATCTATCTTCGCCTTTGAGTAAGAGC
>JAGXSQ010000033.1 GCA_018333395.1 Dethiobacter sp. | reverse complement strand
CTGACGCTATCCTTGACCGGATAGTCCACGATTCATACACAATCCTCATTGACGGTGAAGAGTCAATGCGTAAACGTAAAGGAGTTACAATCTAACAAAAGCGGATGGTCGCGAGCCATCTCAAAGAGGTGGCTCTCTGACCGGAAGCATGGCTCAATTTTACCGGAGGCGTGGCTCACTGGTCACCGGAATCGCGGCTCTATGACGCCGTAATATGCAAGACACTTTGCCATTTCAAAAATTGATAAATTCTCTGCTTGCAAATAGTATTGTACTGTCTGAAAAAACAGTCTGTCAAACTTCACTAAATGACTATAATTAATTACTCTTTTAGAAGAAGTTGGGAGTAAAGTAAAAACAGGTAGGCAATTCAGTTTCTGAAAGACACACTTTGCCATTTCAAAAATTGTATTATCTACCTGCTGATAGTATTGTACTGCCAGAAAAAATAGTCTGTCAAGTTTTACTAAATGACAATAATTATTTGCTCTTTAGATGGAGAATGGTTGTCTTTATGATTATCATTCGCCATAGCCAAAAACCCCATATTCCATCTGCTCTTTTGTTTCTGGGGATTTTAGCATACAGATAACGGAGCCTCAAAAAAAAGCAAAAAAGGGCATAAACCCTTATTCTATCTGCTCTTTTGGGTTTTTGGGATTTTGGCGTACTGATATAGCATTTAATTTGTACGCAAAAAAGTACTCCTTATAACATTAAAACGACGAGTGGGCAGCTTGGAGGCGAGGGACTACTTGCACAAGGCTTTAAAATTTTTTTTAAAAATAACTTGAAAAGTCCAAGATTCCAATGTCATGATGATGTTGCATAGATAAATGGTTTATTTAAAAGACGAAGGAGGATTAGATTTAAATGGAAGGCAACATTGCACTGAGGGTAGGCGGTAAGACAGCACCTGGTTTGTTGAAAAGTTCTATCGTAGGTCATATCAAGAGTGGAAAAACGGTTCAAATTGATTCTATTGGAGTAGAGGCAAATTATATTGCCACAAAAGGACTGATACTTGCAAGAGGACAACTTGCAGTATATGGCATCACATTGGTGATGGCTCCTGGATTCCAAGAGTTAAGGATGGAGAACTCGGTTGAGAATGATATAAAGACTGCTATCCGCTGGATTGTTAAAGGAACTACGTAGAATATTTACTATTTACGGAAACACTCACCATGTTTCCGGTTTTTTTTGCGCAAAAAAGTGAAAAAACTTGAATTGTTTTGCTCCTTGGTGTACCCCTAGCTATACACCGGCAAGAGGGATATGCACTAGGCTGTACAGCCTGGAACCACTAATTGAATGCGTCTTCTAGCGAAGGGAGGCGCATTTATTTATTTGCGGCCAATTCCAGGATGCATGATGAAGTGCTTTCCAGCAATAGAAGTATCGAAGAAAAATTTAGACTTGAAATCTGCAAATATCATGTTCCACTATATTCACACAATCCCCTGCCGGTTACGCAGGGTTACATATCTGCCCAAGGGGGCGTTTTTTTGTTTGACAATATCTGGCTGTATTGTTTAAGCATCAAGGCACTCTTCTTGGCAGGTAAATACAGAGCCATTTATGGCCAGCAAAAAAGAGGTATTTTTATGATAAATAATGGGCTGCCGACGACAGCACAAGAATTTTTGCAGACTTTGTTCCCAGGATTTAATTCCAACCAGCAATTAATTGAAATCCGTCCATTGCATACTGGGGGCGGGCCGCGTTCCAGGAAGTTTTGCGCAACCATAGAAGACGCTGTTTTGCACGCAATTAAGATGGATAAGGATAATGCGCTGAATGTATATTTTCAGTGTGCTACCTTAAGGCCGGAGGCAAAACTGGATAACAAGGCTAGTAAGGAGTACTGCCATTCCTATAATTTTCTTTATGCCGACCTTGACCCACAAATCAAGTGTCCCAGAACAAAAGTAGTAACCCAAGTTTTTACAAAAGAAGAATTAATGCGGAAACTTCAGGATTTTCCGCTGCCAGCAAGTATAATCGTAGATAGCGGAAACGGCTACCACGCCTACTGGTTGTTGGATAAAGCGTTGCTAGACCAAACACTGCTAGGAAAAATCCTTAAACGATTTCAAAGTTTGCTCCAGTGCGACGACAAAGCGACATTAGTTACCCAAATCTTAAGAGTTGTTGGTACCGCCAATAAAAAACCACTTAAGAATGGGAAGCCCGCTGTAGATGTCAAGGTTGTCGGTGGTCACGGGCAACGGTATTCTCTTGATGAGGTATTAAAAAGCGTTGGCAACATAGAATCATTGCAAGCAGAACCAGCAGAACAGAATATAGGTGAAAACAGAGTATCGGAGGGCAAAAGCATCAATTTATTTGTAACACGGCCTAAGCAAGATTTATACAAAAAACCTGAAAACTTCTGGGAATTGCGTGACATTCTGAAAAAGCAGAACCCACTTGTCGCTTCTAACATGCCAGAGTTGGAACTTGGCAGAACTTTTCGCTGCTTGTTTCATGATGATAACGCACCCAGTGCAAATATTTTTCAGCACGAAGACGGGTATTTCTATTATAAATGCTTTGGCTGCGACACGTTCACCGACGTTATCGGGCTCTACCAGAACATATTTAAAACAGACTTTGCAACAACCATACAAGAATTGTGCAACTTCTACGGTATCGAACATGTCAGAAGCAAGTGGTTCCTTGAGCAGATTGAAAAATACCAACGAAATGCAGTATTTATTAAGGAGTTTGAACAACAGCGCTATGATGTTTTATACCCCAACGCCTACAAGTTACTCTGGCCTCGCCTGAAGCAACTGGCTTTGCTCAATCAATATGCGTTAGAAAAAATGAGCATGGATGAAAAATATCAATCGGACGGGGAGAGCCTTTTCTTCATCAGTTACGACTATTTTGCCAAAAAATTTGGTTTATCCAAAGATTCTGCAAGGAACCATATTAACCTCTATGCCGTTTTGGGTCTAATATCAAAAAAGCATATAGGGGATATTGATGTCAAGCTGAAAAAGAAGGCGATGGAACAAAGCCTTAAATTAAAAGAGCAAAACAACTTATCGCACGTTCAACCTGTAAATCATTACATCTTGTCTGACTTTTTTGAAGGAATTCAACTTGCCGAGACAAGGGCAAAAGCATTGCTGGAGTTCTCCTTTAAAATACGAACTTGTATGAATAAGTCGTTCTTGATTTTAGCCCTAGGGCAAGATATTGCCAATGAGGTTTATCCTGATGCACGTAAGGTTACTAAAAGAAGCAACGCTATCGCTAATTCTCTTAACAAAACTTTACTTAAACTAATTGAGGGACAGGGGTATGCGACCCAAACGCAGGTTATCAATAAAACAAAAATTTCTGGAAGTTTAGCAGTCAGTAGTCGGCAAAAAAAGCGTGAATGGGACAGGCACAAAAACATTATACTCAAAAAAAATGGTTTAACTGAAAGATGGTCAAACAAAGCTCTAAAGGAAGAACTGATGTTGAGGAATTATTGTCCTGTGATTATTCCGCAAACTACGGCAAAAAGAATTGGATTGGAGCAAAAAGCAAGTGGCACACATCCCTAAAGCGCAATAACCATCAATGTTTATGGGCTGTGACAACTTAGTCGTACAGATACTGTGATTCTTCTGGTAGAGTACAGCATATAGCCTATATATTCTAGTAAAGCCATGGCATACAACTATATTTACAGTATTAGTACGACAAAGTTCCCCCCCCCTATAACCTCCGATAGAATAAGGCTTTATCAGTCTTAGTTTTAAAATTTTTACTCCTTTTTCGTTTCCTTTTGGTCATATTCTCATATTGTGTACACGGCAATCTTTTATTATGCTAGAGCAGTTGGCTGACCAGTGTGCAAAACAAGTTGAACATTCTGCTTGTATTTTTTAGGATTCTTGCAGTGTCGAAATATTCGTAGGTGCGAGCTGCGAACGCAGCGAGCAAGGAGCTCGTGAGCGTTCCACTTGACGCCGCGTGAGCGGAGTCATTTGTAAGCTTATGAAATACAGCAGGGAAACCCTGCACGGTAAAGTCTAACCAACAGCCGGTACCGAGTCCTTGGAGCCGAAGCGGTAACGTCAGGCTTAAGCGTAGGACAGGGAGCCAGCCGAGCCGAAAGCGCAAGCTGAAGTGATTGAGCCACGAAATTATTATAGAGTCAAAGAGGCCGATGCCGTCTATGGGGCAGCAGGCAGCACTGTGTGAGCGTAATGGTGAGCGAAGCACAGCTCTTTCGGGGTCTGAGAACTCGGCGAGGTGGATGAGAAGTATTCCATGAGAACAGCTGAGGTCCTGTATGCTCTCTCGCGACCAGTATGACAACGAACCTGGAAGACAGGGGAGGCATCAGACGGCATACAGGAAGTCCGATTAGCCTATAGTACCGTAGAAACCTGTGAAAGCAGGCGGAGGGAAGGGGCTAACACATCATCGCCCTAAGCAATGAGGGTTGACTCAGACAGGAGCTGAACAAAGTTGATAGCGGAATTGCTTAGGATAAAAGAACATGTAGAAAAGGCTCAAGGGGAAAAGGCTCAAAACCTGGCGAGCGCCATCAACAAAAGTGTGCTGGCAGCCGCCCATAAAATCATGGACGGCAGGAAGGCAACCGGAGTTGATGGGATGAGCAAGGAAGAGTACGGAGCCGCACTGGACAGGAATCTGGAAGCCCTGGTTTCAAGAATGAAGAGAGAAGCCTATAAGCCGAAACCGTCAAAGAGGGTGTATATCGACAAGGCGGGCAGTGACAAGAAACGGCCGCTGGGGATATCTTCATATGAAGATAAGCTGGTGGAAAAAGTGGTTGCGGAACTGCTGGAAATTGTCTATGAACCGAAGTTCAGCGATGTCTCCTACGGATTCAGGCCAAAGCGGAACTGTCATCAAGCCATCCGGGAAGTGATAGAAGATATCCAGTATCGCAAAACGAATTACATCGTAGAAGCGGATATCAAATCCTTCTTCGACACACTAGACCATGACTGGCTACTGAAATTCCTGGAGCACGACATTGCGGACAGGAAGTTTATCGGGATTATCAGGAGATTCCTCAAGGCGGGTATCATGGAAAACGGACGGATAATCGACAAAGAGGAAGGCAGCCCGCAAGGAAACGGAGCGTCCCCGATACTGGCGAATATCTACCTGCATTATGTGCTTGACCTGTGGTTTGAGAAGGTATTCAAGAAACAGTGCGAAGGCCAGGCATACCTCATACGCTATTGCGATGACTTTGTCTGCTGTTTCCAGTACAAAGAGGATGCCGAAAGGTTTTATTCGGCGCTCATAGAAAGGTTTAGGAGATTTAACCTTGAACTGGCGCTGGAAAAGACAAAGATACTGGAGTTTGGACGATTCGCAAAAGAGAACCGCAGTAAACGGGGGCAGGGAAAACCTGAAACCTTTGACTTTCTTGGATTTACGCTGTACTGTGGCGAAGACAGAAGAAAAGACTTCTTTCGGGTCAAAGTAAAGACCAATCGGAAGAAAATGGCAAGCAAGCTCAAGAAGCTGGGCGAGTGGCTGAAGGCACACAGGCATTATGCGGTGCAAGACATTATCAAGAGAGTAAACCAATCTCTCTTGGGTCACTACCACTATTACGGAGTCATAGACAACACTAAGAGCCTGGAGCGATTCAGGCACATGGTGGTAGGGCGACTGTATAAGTGGCTAAACCGGAGAAGCCAGAAGAAAAGCTATTGCTGGGACGGGTTTGGTAAAGGGCTACTGGCCATCTTTCCGATAGTGCAGCCGAAGATTTATGTCAGCCTATTCTACAGATAATTGAATGATGACGTGGGGAGCCGTATGTCTTAATTGGGCACGTACGGTTCTGATGAGGGATGCGGCTGGTGACAGCCGCAATCTACTCAAGATATATTAATCCCCTCTTCCATAGGATATGTGGCTGGTATGTCAAAAGATATTTCGAGATACAAGAAGGAATCGGCAAGATTGGCAGAGAAATAACTTGACAAATTATCCCTTTTGCGAAAAGTCTTTGGGAGGATGTTGCCGGAGTGGTCAAGGCGTTTGCTGCACATTTCAAGAAATCCTGGCTCCCGCAACTGCCGGAAGATTTTAAAAAACATAAACCTAACCTGACCGAAAATCAGAAGCTCGAAAGATGGAGATATAAACTCAGGCATTGGAAGTCGAATACTGAAAGCAAATATGGGGAAATTCTGATAAGCAGACTTCAGTAAAAAAGAGAAGGGTTGCCTGGAATGCGGTATGGTGTCACTCCCAGCAGCCCAGACCTTTTGCCGTGAATCCCGTAAGAACACACTGAACGCGCATGAGACGATAAAAGCGAGACGACATCCCGTCCATATTGCGGCGAACTAATGCCGAAGGCGACAACGGGAACGCATGAGGAGACGTTAACCTATTGCATAGAGTATTGGGTGTATTGCCTGCAAAGATATCAGTGCCACATAGTAAACCTTAAAAATTAAGGAGACATGAACCATGAGTGAAAGCGGAGCATTTGGATGTGTATGCCCAATATGCCAAACACCCAACCATAAAACAATCAATTATTGCGTTAAATGCGGACACCGGCTGTTAAATACTATAGATAAGGATAAGCCTATGTCCAAGAATGAATTTAAAAAGTATTTTTCTGGTCAAAAAGGTAATTCTAAGAAAGGTAGAATAACTTCTTGGTCGCTTCTTGTTTTTTTTATAGGATTTTATATACTTGGGTCGGCTGACGTCAAGATAATACTCAGTATCTTAATAGGAATTGCAGGATTGCTCAGTATTATAAAACCTTTAGCTTTTTTAGGGATAGGGAGCAGGCGAAAAGGGCTAGGTACATTTTTATTTGGATTGGTTGTACTATTTGTTAGTGCGGCATTCTTGCCACCGGCAAATTTTACATTTACAAATCAAGAGCCTATTAACATTGACGAGTTCAAAGCTAATAGTATTTTAATTCCATATGAAGATTTGGCTCGGAAAACTGAGAAATATGTAGGGAAAAAAACTAAGTTTAATGGTCAGGTTATACAAGTTAAGGAAATATATGATAACGAAATAGTCTTAAGAGTTAACGTTACCAAGGGAGAATATGGTATTTATAGAGATACCATATGGATTAATTATAAATATGAAGAAGGAGAAAGCAGAATTTTGGAAGATGATATTATTAATGTCTGGGGAGAGATAAAAGGTAGAAAGAGTTATCTAACTGTTCTAGGAGCGAAAATCACTATACCAGAATTAGATGGTGTAGTTATTGAGATAATCGGTAAAGTCAATTAAAGGTAGGTGAGTGAGGTCGCGTTGTCCAACAAAGATATTTAGGATAATAATATTTTAGGGAGTAATTACTATTAATTTAACACGAATTAGAGAGGATGGGGCGATAAGGTTGTTTACATAAATATAAGCTGTTTTGGTGACAGACAATAAATCAAAAGAAAAGGGAAGGTGATAAATGAAATGAAAAAAGGGCTAATTGTAATTTTAGTGCTATCTTTAGTGTTTGCTGGTGGTGTTTGGGCAAGCCCCGCTATTACGCTGATTGTTAATGGACAAAGAGCCACGGCAGAAGTAAGAGTTATTAATGGGGTTTCATTTCTTCCCCTTCGGGCAGTTGCCGAACTACTTGGTGTCCCAGTACACTGGGACGGAAAAACTAGAACTATTACTGTGGGCACACGAACACCCGTACAAACGCCCGTACCAGTGACCCCTCCAACAGGAACCCGCCAAAACCCCATTCCTATCGGTACACAGGCCCGTGTTGGTCAGAACTGGAACGTAACCGTGCTAGAAATTAACTCTAATGCATGGGATATCGTCCGTGCAACAAATCAGTTTAATGAACCTCCTGTGCAAGGACATCATTTCGTAATGGCAAGGGTGAGGGTTTCCTATGTGGGAACTAAATCGGAGAGCCCATGGATAGGCTTGAATTTACGGTATTTAGGTGCTGACGGTATTACTTATAGGAGCGGGATTGGTGTTATACCTAATTCTTTGAGTGATATCGGCGAAATGTTCCCTGGAGCAGTGGCTGAAGGAAACATTGGTTGGTCAGTACCAATAACAGCGATTTTTAATGGAACAATAATTGTAGAAGAGTCTTTTCAATTTCCCGTAACCCCTGTTTTCTTCGCAGTGTTAAGATAACCAAAGAAAATTTTTAACAGGGAACGAAAAAATTTAGAACTCTCTAACCCCGCTTAGCCCGAATTTCTTTCTACTTTGCGTAGATGTTCGGAGTTAAGGGCATAAGTTCATTATTGCGGTTATCTCTAGGCTAGACTTAATTTTCTTTAGGTGTCTTTTGTTAGAGCAGAACACCAGTTTAAGGCAATGACGTAGTTCATCCTGAGTCAAGTGGTTAATGGTAAGTTTGCCTTAACCTTTCCGTTTAAGTTCGCCGCAGGATATGGGAGACGAAAAACTGAGGGAGAAGAACGTCATCATTATGACCGGCCAGGGACTGGCAGGCTGGTCTACTTATGCAGACAAGATTGGCAACAGGGCAGGACGGCAGGAGATGGCCTTGAAGTTGGATGTCTGGGAGACAAAACAGCAACAGAAACTCCTAAATTTGACCTGTGAGGGGTTTCTTTTTGTTGGGGAATACCGTTGAAAGCCGGACGTGGCTGGCCGAAGGTGACAGGCTGGGAAACGGATGTCTGGAAGTGGCGGCCTAAGACGACTGGGGGTGTATTGTTTGGTATCCCCCCTATCCCAACATATCCGTGGCCAAACCTTACTCCATTGTATTTTTTCGACATTGCGAAGATGTTCGGATTAAGAGCCTGATGGATTAGCTTTTCTATTTCGATGTTACATCCAGCTACATATTGCTGCCTTATGCCATAGACCGAGGACCAGAAACTATCCCGGAGACCCTTGGTTCGCAGACCGCAGCCAGCTTGCCTCTAAATCATCCAGGATATTTTTGGTTCAAGATATCTTTCTTACTTCTAGCCATCTCAGCTTTAACAAAAGATAATTCCCTGTAAATTTCCCCCATAGGACGGGTGAAAAAAATGAGGGGTCAATCTGGGGTATAGGTTGCCTCGTTTCGTGCCTCACAGGTCAAAATAGAGGGGTCTATGGACAGCCCTGCGGGCTAGGTAGAGCCGCAGGGCTGTGTGAAGGCTTACAATAGTTTTTTTAAGTCTGTTACCTGTTTATCCACTTTGACAAGTCTGCTTATATACTCCGAGTAGGAAATGCCCTCAAGGGTTGATTTAATCTTTATAAAACGGCTGATTTCCTGCTCTAAGTGGAAAGTCACTTTAATTATTTCTCCCTTTTTGGATTGCCTGGACTTCTTTTCGTCAATACAGTGAATACAGTAAGAACTGTAACCAGACGATACTTTGCGGTATTTTCTCTCATCGTGAATGTCCTGCCAGATTCCTTCACTCAACTGCTCAATATCATAAAACTGCTCGCATATATGACAACGCTTTTTAAGAACAAGTGAATCAGCGTCAAAGAAATATGTGCTTGCAGCATGGCTCACATAAGCGGGCAGGGGAATATTCTGCCCATCCATAGCTATCGACAGATTCTTTTTGTTGATTTGCTGTAATGCTGTCATGGCGTTAATCACCTCCTTTCGAGATGCAGATATGTCTGAAGTTTAGACAAAGATAAAATACAATTTCAAGTAAAAAGCCAGCAATTTGCATCTGCTGGCTTAACGTTTTGATTGTTTTTTAGTTTTAAGGCATTGCGGATTCTCTTGAAAAATCTTTTCCCCTTAATCTGCGCTCTGCACCACAACGAGATATGAATGCTTGTTTGCCAAACTACTTAAACGTATTGCGGTAAAGCCGAGTTACCTCCGCACGATGATGCCCCATTTCTCTTGAAACCTGTAAATCAACGGCCTTCTTTGAGAAACCCTGTCTTTCCAGCTCCTCAATCCTATTTTGGCAATAAGTGTGGCGCAGACCGTGAAATGTGATTTTTCCTGAACGCGGTTTTAACCCAAACTGGGTTCGCAACTGCTGCGTGACTGATTGCCAACGGGAGATATGCGCACGGGAATTGTCGATGAACTTCTCTCTGTGATTTACTATCCAATTTTGGATGCTTGCTTTCTGATTCCGGACACCGTGCTTCCTGCTATCGCTAAGAAATGGTACCTGCCCGCTGCGCCCTTTGGCTGCGGCATGCGCGATACAATCTTTTAATAATTGCCGCTGCTCGTTATTTACAACTGGCACGAACCTTTCTTTGCCGCCTTTTTCAATGAGCCTGACTTCATTTGTAACAAGTAGCGCATCTTTTAAGTCCTTGATGGTAACGGTGCAAACCCCTTCAATTCTGGCTCCAAATTTTTCGGCAAACGAAATAGCCAGACGCACATCATGCCGTCCTGAATCTTTTGCCATTTCTCTGGCTTGCTGTATTTCTTGCTTTGTCCAGCTCCTGTCCTCTCTGCCTAGGCTTCTTTTTTCCAAATTGAGCTTAGAGTTTTCAGGTAAAGTATGCTTGGAGTTACTTCGCTGATGAAAGAAACGAATACCAGACAGGTCAGTCTGGATGGTGCTTGGGGATGCTCCAGTTTTTTTTAGTTGTTCAACATAT
>JAGXSQ010000032.1 GCA_018333395.1 Dethiobacter sp. | reverse complement strand
GGAGACAGCATGAGTGCTTGCATTGCCCCCTTTTCTTTCCACAACCCAACGGCGATCGAGTTTGGCATGGGTGCACTTGCCCGCCTCCCTGAACTCGTGAAGAACCTCGGCGGCAAACGGGCACTGGTGGTTGGCGACCCAGGCGTGCACAAGGCCGGCCTAGTAGACCGGGTGATAGCTGCCTTGGGTGACGACATTCCGGTAATAACCTTCACAGAGGTTGAAAGCGACCCCGATGCCCGGTCTGTTGACGCTGGCGTAAAACTGGCGAAGCCTTGGAATTGCGACGTGATCATAGGTATTGGCGGTGGCAGCGCAATGGATGTAGCCAAGGCGATCGGGGTGATGCTAACCAACCCAGGCAACATCCGCGATTACGCCGGCATGGGGAAGATCAGCAAGCCCGGCGTTCCCGTGATCGCGATCCCAACCACCTCTGGTACGGGCAGTGAGATGACTATCTGGTCGGTGCTTTCCGACCGGGAGAAAAACCAGAAATTTGGTATTGGTAGCATCTTAAACTGTCCGCGCATTGCCCTGCTAGACCCCGAGCTGACGATGTCGCTACCGCCTGCCATCACGGCCGCCACTGGCATCGATGCCTTGACCCACGCGCTGGAGTCGTACGTAAACACGACGACTCAGCCAATCTCTGAAGCGATGTCGGAGCAGTCGATGACACTGATTGCCCGCAGCCTACGCTTGGCCGTCATGCAACCGGGCAACCGCCAAGCTCGTGCCGATATGCTGCTGGCAAGCACCATCGCTGCAATGGCATTTAACAGTACCCGACTCGGCTTGGTACACGCCCTCGCCATGCCGCTCGGAACACGCTTCCATATCCCTCATGGGCTGGTCAACGCAATCATGCTACCCGGGGTAATGCGCTACAACCTACCGGGAAGCTTGGCCAAGTTCGCGCGGATCGCGCAAATATTCGGTGAACCCATAGAGCGGCTGAGCCTGCAGCAAGCGGCCGAGCGCTCGGTGTCCGCCATTGAAAAGATGAAATTGGACATAGGTATAAACGCTAGGCTCAGTGAATTCGGCATGACCGAGTCCGACCTGAATGACGTAGCGGCAGATGCAATGTTATCGGGCAATGTCCCGGTCAATCCGCGCCAGCCTACGCTGGAAGATATCAAAACGCTGCTACGCGCCGAGCTGTAGCACACCAATAACGAGGAACCCCCCCCATGGATATGCAAACTTGGCTCAACGATCACATAGGCAAGCGTTACGGCAACTACATCGATGGCGAATGGGAAGAGGCAAGGTCTAATGCGATGACATTGACCAACCCAGCCCGCCGCGACCAAATACTCGGCCATTTCACCGAAGGCACAAGGGAAGACGTTGACCGCGCTGTCAAATCTTCCTACTGTGCTTGGAAGGAATGGCGCAATGTACCTGGCCCTGAGCGCGGATCTATTCTGTTTCGGGTAGCTGAAATGATTGAGAAGCGCGCTGATGAATTTGCTTTTCTTGTATCCGCCGAACAGGGCAAGATCTTATCCGAGTCGCGAGGAGAAGTTATCCGAGCGGTTAAAGAGCTGCGATTCGTTGCTGGTGAGGCCAGCCGCATGGAGGGCTACACCCTTCCCAGTGAAAAGCGCAATGGCCTAGCCATGAGCTTTCGAGAGCCTGTGGGTGTCATTGCATCTATAGTACCGTGGAACTTTCCGTTGCTAACGCCGGTCCGAAAAATTGGACCAGCGCTGGCCTACGGCTGCACGACAGTCTTGAAGCCCTCCAATCAAACCCCATGGTGCTCGGTTAAGCTGGTCGAGCTGTTCCGGGAAGCTGGAACACCGAAGGGTGTAGTGAACTTGGTGCTCGGAACTGGTCGAGAGGTTGGTGAGGCACTGGTCATGCACCCGCACGTGCGTGGTATAAGCTTCACGGGCTCAACAAAGACAGGGTCTGACATCAACGCTCTAGCCGGGCAACGAATGGTTCAATCTCAACTCGAAATGGGCGGCAAGAACCCAGCCATCGTTCTGAGCTACAGGGACGCTGGAACCATAGCAAGACAGATCGCGCAGGCCGCGTTCACCACCTCCGGACAGCGTTGCACCGCTATCAGCCGCGTCATAGTACTTCAGAGCCTCGCGGACGAATTAAGTGAGGCACTCGTTGGGGAGATGTCGTTGATCAAGATCGGTCCTGCATGGGAATCGTCTAGCACGATGGGGCCCCTCATATCTGATCAGCATCGCACGTCAGTACTGCGCAACGTTGCCGCTGGCCTCAACCAAGGTGCCCGCATCCGATACGGCGGCCGCGTACCAGAAGAAGGCGAACTAGCGCAGGGCAACTTCCTAGAGCCTACTCTCATTGAGAACATTACCCCGGAAAACTTGCTGGCTAACAAGGAAATCTTCGGCCCGGTACTTTCATTCATCACCGTTCGAGACTCGGAGCAGGCGATCGCTGTAGCGAACTCGGTCGAATACGGTCTCGCCGCATCCGTTTTTACCCGTGATGTTGACGAGGCATTGCGCTTCGTTCGAGAGAGCGAAAGCGGCATGGTGCATGTAAACCATGGGACCAACAGCGAAGCACACATGCCTTTCGGTGGCATGAAGGGCTCAGGGTTAGGTGCCTTCTCGATCGGCCACAGCAATCTTGAATTCTTCACCAAATTAAAGGTTGCATACTTCCAAGGTTGACCGTGTCAAACACAGTGAAAACAGCCAAGGCAGTGGCTGGGCGCGTAAAGCAGTGCGCCGAAGCCGAACGGCTCTGCCCACTTTCTTTTTCATGAGCAAAGTCATTAAAATGGAGACGACAAAGATGAACACGTCCTTTCAGATGCGCCTTAATCGGCGTAATGTCCTCGCCGCGATGGGTGTCGCTGCAACAGTGGGACTCAGCAGTAGCCCTGTCTTCGGTGCACGTCAGATCACCATCCGTTTCAACCATACCGACGGCCCAGGTGGCGACGGTTACCATTTTTCTGAGAAACTCAAAAGTCTGCTTGCAGAACGCACCAACGGACGTATCCAAGTGCAGAACACCCATTCTGGTCAGCTTGGCGCGGAGAGAGACATGTACGACTCGATGCAGATCGGGGCCATTGAAATGGGCCGTTCTGGCTCACTCATCATCAGCGTGGCTGCCCCTCTGTATGCTGCACTGGATATGCCATACCTGTTTCGCAGCCAGCAACATCTGCGCAACGTGCTCTCCGGACCGATCGGTCAGGCCATGCACCAAGAATTTCTAACGCGGAGGGGCATACGCGTGCTGGGCATCGTGAACCGCGGACCACGCCACCTTACCACCAGCAACCGCCCCGTAAGGACTCCGGCTGATTTGGCGGGGCTTAAGCTGCGTGTACCCGAAATACCCGTGTATTTGGCTGCATGGCGTGCTCTAGGGGCGAGCCCAACCCCAATGGCTTTTCCTGAAGTGTTTACTGCGCTTCAGCAGGGCACGATCGACGGCCAAGAGAACCCGTTGTCGACCATTCATGGAAATAGTTTTCATGAAGTGCAGAGGCATCTCGTGCTGACGACACACGTGCGCGGTAATGGCTGGATGATCGCCAGTGAGCGTTTCTGGCAATCATTGACCGAAGCAGACCGTAGGCTGCTGCAGCAGGCGGTAAACGACGCCTCCGCGCACGCAGATGAACAAATTGCGCAACGGGAAGTCGGGCTGCTCGCAACTTTGCGTCAAAGAGGGATGAACGTTATTGAACCCGACATCAATGCCATCTCAACCGTGGTGCAACGCGAGGTACCGCCAAGGTTTGCAGACAGATGGCTACCCGGTCTGCTGGACGCGGTCATCAGGACCGCAGGATGAGCCTGAAGCATACTTGTCACTAGGGTTTCGGCTGCAAGGAGCGCATCAGCAAAGGCCAAGCTTAGCCCATTGATCTGAAATTTGGCTGCCAATTACATCAGAGGTTAAAATCATGAAAGAACAGGAACCTCACTACAAGCCGCAGCCAAACGATGGCACTGAATGGATCCGCCTTCCCCTGAAGGCTGCGCTTCTAGCATGGCGCTGGGGCACAGAGACAGTTGTCACTTGTTTGATGGCAATTATGGTAGGCACCATCATTTTGCAGGTGTTCTTTCGTTTCGTATTAAACGACCCGCTCGCTTGGAGCGAGGAATTAGCGCGCTACTCGTTGGTGTGGATCACTTTTCTCGGCGCTGCGGTAGCCTTCCGCCATGGCGGTCACATTGTAATCGACACCCTCGTAATGATGTTACCCCGTGGTGCGCAATCAATATTGGCTTGGGTGGTGGATGTGCTGATCGTGGTTGCCCTCTTGATCTTGCTTGTTCAAGGTCTGAAAATCATGGAGGTGACTTCAGGCGTGAAAGCGACGATGCTAGAGATTCCAATGTCGTGGGTGTTCGCAGCCATCCCCGTGAGCGCAGCCATTATGTTGGCCTACCAGGTTGAACGCACCATTCGCAAAATCAAGAGCGCAAAGCCCACTTCGCTTGCCTGAGGAAACGCAGCAACATGGTCACCATTCTACTGGTAAGCAGCCTTCTGCTGTTCGCAATCGGCATGCCCGTCGCCTTCGCCATGGTGTTAAGCGCAGCGGCCGCCTTCCTCTTCCTAGGCAACGTGCCTCTGATGGTGCTTCCACAACGCATTCTGACCGGCGCGGACAGCTTTCCCCTGATGGCGATCCCGTTCTTCCTGCTGGCTGGCAACCTAATGATCAGTGGTGGCTTGACACAAAAACTGAGCAACCTAGCCCTAGCACTGGTGGGGCACCTTCGAGGCGGGCTGGCACAGGTCAACGTTGTAAACAGCATGATGATGGGAGGCATGACCGGCTCAGCAATCGCCGACGCGGTGTCTGATTGTAAGATCTTGGTGCCTGTTATGCTGAAGTCCGGCTACAGTCCCCGGTTTGCTGCCTCCCTTACCGCCGCGTCTGCAGCAATTGCGCCTATGATCCCACCCAGCATTCCCTTCATCATTTACGGATCAATTGCAGGAACCTCCATTGGACAGCTGTTCTTGGCAGGTGTCGTACCTGGCATCATGATGGGAGTTTTTCTCATGATCGCAGTAAATGTGATTGCTCGCCGACGTAATTTACCACGCGGAGAGCAGCCTAACTTGAGTAGGATCTTAGGGGCGCTGCGCACTTCAGGGCCACCACTGATGATGTTGGTGATCATAATCGGCGGCATTCTTTCAGGAGTATTCACTCCAACTGAAGCTGGAGCGGTGGCAGTCCTTTACGCCATAGTCCTGACGACGATGTTTTACCGCAGCCTGAGAGTTGCGGACCTACCCAAAGTCCTGCTGGAAACAAGCGTCCAAACAGGCGTGATCATGCTTGTGATTGCCGCCGCCTCCCCGTTCAGCTGGTTGCTAGCGCGCGAGCAAGTGGGCCAAGATGTGGTGCAAATGCTGGCATTGATCGGCGACAACGAGATTGTGTTCCTTCTACTCCTCAACGCAATTCTGCTGGTGCTCGGCATGTTCCTTGATGCTACTGCGCTTCTGATCATCGTGGTCCCTGTACTAGTGCCGGTATTTGCTGCACTCGGCCTAGACCCAGTTCACATGGGTGTGGTGGTTGTCTTGAACCTAATGATCGGTCTAGTGACACCGCCATTCGGAATCGTGATGTTTGTGGTATGCAACCTCCTCAAGGTAAATATCTTGGATTTCGTACGCGAGATATGGCCATTCCTGCTCGCGCTGCTCGCGACTCTTCTTACAGTCACCTTTCTGCCAGAACTGGTTCTGTTTCTACCCACTCTGTTAATGCGATAAGATTTTAGATGCAACACCATCTACTGCTATTGATCAAAACTCTGTAACGCAAATGAAACACGAGCACGAAATTCCTACACTTGAATAATTTTGAATGCATGAACCTTCCGCATCACATTGCACTATTCACAAATTGCCATCATCAATGAAAAAACAGAACCACTCAATCAGCGAAGTAGCCACTTTGCCTAGACAGGCCAATAATACAAAACCACATTCTGACGTTATTAAAAAAATGCCATCTGGCCTTGAGCACATTCTTTGCTTAGATGATTTTGATAAGGCTGCTAAACAGCACCTTCCAAAGCCAATTTACGCCTATATTTCTGGTGGAGTAGAACGAAACCACACGCTGCGAGCGAACGCCACCTCATTCGAGAGATACGAGTTCCTTCCAAGGGTTTTGATCGACATATCCAAGCGCACCACTTCAACATCCGTGTTAGGAATGCAGTATTCTGCACCTTTCGGCATCGCCCCGATGGGAATTTGCGCTTTATCAGCTTACCGCGGCGATATCGTCTTAGCTCAGGCAGCTGAACGTGAAAATATCCCAATGATCATGAGTGGCTCCTCACTGATACGGATGGAGGAAGTGATAAAGGTCAACCCAAACGCTTGGTTCCAAGCATACCTACCTGGCGACGAAAAAAATATCCTGGCACTCGTAGAGCGTGTCAAGGTTGCAGGATACCGTACCCTTGTCATCACAGTAGACGCTTCGATTGCCGCCAACCGTGAGCATAACATCAGAGCTGGATTTTCTACCCCGATGCGTCCGAGCCTCTCTCTCGCTTGGCAGGGGCTCACACACCCACGTTGGCTGTTTGGCACATTCCTTAAAACGATCGCTCTCCACGGTATGCCACACTTTGAAAATAATTTTGCACACCGGGGTGCACCAATCATGTCGCCCAACGTATCACGGGATTTCTCTGATCGTGGCCACCTAAATTGGAGCCATTTACGTATGCTTCGCAAACAGTGGCCAGGCCAAATGGTGATCAAAGGCATCCTAGATTTTCGCGATGCGCGACTGGCGGTGGACTCCGGTGTTGACGGCATCATTGTTTCAAACCACGGCGGTCGCCAACTAGATGGCACAGTGGCACCGCTACATGTTCTACCCCGAATCGTACGTTCCTGCTCCGAGGTTCCGGTAATGATCGATAGCGGTCTCAGACGTGGTACTGACGTACTTAAGGCACTAGCGCTCGGGGCAAAGTTCGTCTTTCTGGGCCGACCTTTTAACTACGCAAGTGCAGTTGGTGGTTCGGTCGGTGTGCGCAAAGGTATTTCACTACTACGTGATGAAGTATCGCGTGATATGGCAATGTTAGGCATCAATCACTTAAGCGAACTGGATGCAAGTTTTCTCCTTGGAGGAGACAGTAAAGATTTACCATGATGGAGTCTTGAGTTGATGTCGCAAGACCATCAACAGCTCGGTATTTTTCTGAAACAGCTCCCTTCAACCCCACTGCTCTATATCAAAGGATTAATAACATGATTGGTTTTCAAATCCACCATCGCCCCCGCCAAGTGAGCGATAAACTCATTCGAGCCTTCTTTGATATTCCGGTTGCCAATGTGAGCGACTGCATGATGCGAATCACATCTGGTGGACCTAGGCTTCGGCCTATGCACAAAAGCGGCCGCCTTGCAGGCCCTGCCTTAACAGTGAAGACGCGCCCCGGCGATAACCTAATGATCCATAAGGCACTGGACATGGCTGCACCCGGGGATATTATCGTAGTAGATGCTGGCGGCGATCTAACCAATTCACTTTTTGGCGAGATAATGTTAAATTATGCAATTACCCGCAAAATTGGTGGTATTGTGCTGAATGGCGCAATCCGAGATGCAAAAGATATTGCAGCCAGCAGCTTACCAGTCTATGCTGCAGGCGTGACGCACCGCGGCCCATACAAGGACGGCCCAGGAGAAATCAATGTGCCGATTGCCATTGATGGCATGGTGATTCATCCAGGCGACCTTATTATTGGTGATTTTGATGGATTTTTATGCATCAAAATCGACGATGCAGATCAAGTATTACAAGCGGCACTCGAGAAACTAAAACAAGAACAAATAACAATGGCAAACATTGCTGCTGGAGTGCATGACACTTCTTGGGTTGACGCACGCCTAAAGTCACTGGGCTGCGACCCAACGCCGCAGTAAACAACACGCAGATTCAAATTTCTCACCACCCTTTGCCTCGGCTCAACCACATCAAGGAGACACTGATGATTATCCGCAAATTTCTTTTTGGCTTAGTATCTGCAATAGCAGCATCAACGGCTATGGCATGGCCAACAAAACCCATCACAATTGTGGTACCTTTCCCTGCTGGGGGGACAAGTGATCTTCTGGCCCGAGCTGTCAGCACACATGCTGGTGAGTCTCTTGGGCATAGAATTATTGTTGACAATCGGACGGGCGCCAGCGGCACTCTTGCCGCCGCATTTGTAGCACGCTCACCTGCAGATGGTTACACTTTCATGGTTTCTGGCATGGCTCCATTTGTGACTGCGCCACACCTGATGAGAGTTCACTATGATGCCGTTCGGGATCTCGAGCCGATTTCTCTTGTTGTTCGGGCGGCGAAGGTCCTAGTTGTACCTACAGCTTCTCCACATCGAAATCTTTACGATTTCATCAGTTGGAAGCGGGCTAATCCAGGCAGGGCATCTTTTGCTTCTGCGGGTAATGGTAGTAGCGACCACCTAACCGCAGAGCTTTTCTGGCAGGAAACTCGTACTACTGGCATTCATATCCCTTATCGAGGCGGTGCGCCAGCCGTGACTGCTGTATTGGGCGGAGAAGTTAATGCTCTTTTCATGAGCATCAACGCTGTCATGCCTCATATACAGTCCGGCCGGCTTCGTCCTTTGGTTATCAGTAGCGCCACAAGATCATCTGCGCTACCCCAGGTGCCCACGTTAATGGAACAAGGTGTTAACTTTACTTCTTATTCTTGGCAAGGATTTGCCAGCCCGAGAGGGATTCCAGCTGAGGCAAGGCGTCGTATGCATGAACTTCTATCCGCTACACTTAGAAATCCAGAAATGCACTCCAGACTTACCCAACAAGGCTTGGAAATCGTGCTAAGCACTCCTGAAGAGTTCGCTACATTTCAACAATCTGAATTCAGTCGGTGGAAGCAAATCATTGAAACCAGAAATATTGTAGGGGATTAAATTTATGGTAGCTAATTGATTCACAACTCTTCATTGATTTTTTCATGCCAACTGAAGCAAACTATTCAGGTCAAAAGGTGACTCAACGGCCCGGCGTGCTGATCACACGCCGATTGTTCCCCGAGGTGCTGCAGCGCCTAGGCCAGCACTTCGAGCTGCGCGACAACCCGCAGGATGCGGTTTGGAGCCCGGCCGAGCTGATCGAGCGCCTGCAAGGCCAGTGGGGCGTGCTGGCCACGCAGGGCGACCGCATCGACGCCAGCGTGCTGGCCGCTTGCCCCGATCTGCGCGTGGTCGCCAACATGGCGGTCGGCTACAACAACCTCGACCTCGAGGCGCTGGCGCGCCACGGCGTGCAAGCCAGCAACACCCCCGATGTGCTGACCGAGAGCACCGCCGACTTCGGCCTCGCGCTGTTGCTGGCCACGGCGCGGCGCATCACCGAGGGCGAACGCTACCTGCGCGATGGGCGCTGGAAAAAATGGGCCGCCGACATGCTGCTGGGGGCCGAGGTGCACCACAGCACGCTGGGTATTTTGGGCATGGGGCGCATCGGGCAAGCCATTGCGCGCCGCGCCGCGCACGGTTTTTCCATGCAGGTGATTTACCACAACCGCAGCCCGCTCGACGCCGCCACCGAGCGCGCCTGCGCCGCCCGCTGCGTCAGCAAAGCCGAGCTGCTGCGCCAGGCCGACCACCTGCTGCTGGTGCTGCCCTACACCCCGGCCAACCACCACACCATCGGGGCGGCCGAGCTGGCGCAGATGAAGCCCAGCGCCACCTTGGTCAACTTGGCGCGCGGCGGCATCGTCGATGAGCTGGCGCTGGCGCAGGCGCTGCAAAGCGGCCAGCTTGCCGCCGCCGGCTTGGATGTGTACGAGGGCGAGCCGCAGGTGCGGCCCGAGCTGCTGGCGCTCACCAACGTGGTGCTCACGCCGCACATCGCCAGCGCCACCCGGGGCACCCGGCTTGCCATGGCGCTGCTGGCGGCGGACAACTTGATCGCCTTTCATGAAAAAGGAGAAATTTTGACTCCAATCAAATCGATTCAGGCCTGCAATCAGGTGTAAGTCGAAGCGCACTGGAGGGCTGTCGGCAAAGTCCGCCTCGACCGCCTGCGCCATCGCGGCGGCAGGCACAGCGCCGGTTGCGCAGCGGCCACGGCGGCGGCAAAGAGCTGGCGTAGCAGGGGGGCGGTGGCAGTCAAAGCGAATTCAGTCACCGACTACGCCTTTCACCGGCCTTGGGGCCACTCAGTTGCTTGATTTCATTGAGGCCAACCAGCGAACGCATCTGCCTGATGGCGATGGCGTTCAACTGCGCCAGCCGCTCTGGAGCGGCCAGCCCTTGGTGAATCAGCACCGCATTGATGCTTTCGAGGTTTGACAACACCACCAGTTGCTCCAGTGTGGCCGCATCCCGCATGTTGCCGCTCTGGTCTGCATTGACTTGTCGCCACTGGGCCGCCGTGATGCCGAACAGGGCAACATTGAGCAAGTCGGCCTCGCTGGCGTAGATGATGCCAGTCTGTTTCGGCGTGAGTAGCGGCGGGATCAGCCGCTCCTTGATGGCATCGGTGTGAATCTTGTAATTGACCTTCGCCAAGGTACGCTGAAAACTCCACTCCAAGGAAGTGGTGCGGGATTCTTCATCCTTGAGGCGCTGGAACTCCTTGATGAGGTAGAGCTTGAACTCCGGGCTGAGCCAAGAGCCGAACTCGAAAGCGATGTCCTTGTGGGCATAGGTTCCGCCATACCGTCCAGCCTTGGCATGCAGGCCGATGGCGGCGGTGCCCTCGATCCATTTTTTAACCGACAGGAAGAAGCTGTTGCGCCCAGCCTCGTTTTTAATTCCCTCGAATTCGATGGAATTAAACCCTGGGTTGTTGAGTTGCTCCCACACGCCCAAGAACAGCACGGTGTCCTTGTTCTTGAGCCATTGCTCAATCAGGGCGCTGCCGCCGTCGAAGTTCCTCACCATATCAGTCAGCGAAAGGTAGTCGTGCTCGTTCCGGGTGGCGATCGTAACCTCTGTACCTTTGACGTTGATGATGCGATTCTTCATCCTGAATCCGTTCGATGAGCCTCAAACAAACCGGCTTAAATAATTAAATCAAAGAGTTATCAAACTGCGCACGACACCCAGAAGGCGCCGTTCTGCTCGTGTGACTTTATCATTAATCAACTGCCCTGTGACACACCACCCCCGTTTACACTCCCCACACCTCCACCACTCCACCATCGCACCATGCCACTGGACACCCTCACTGGCCCGTTGGGCATCGCCTTGGCCGCCGTGCTGGGCCTGTTGATCGGCAGCTTTCTGAATGTGGTGATCCACCGGCTGCCGCTCATGCTGGAGCGGCGCTGGGCCG
>JAGXSQ010000031.1 GCA_018333395.1 Dethiobacter sp. | reverse complement strand
AAAACATATGTTAAAATAAGTTGAAAAGTGTCAGACGAATGGGAGTGAGGCGGAGATGCCATGGCCGGATCAGGAAAGAAAATATACCTATGCTGATTATCTTACCTGGCCCGAAGGGGAAAGATGGGAAATTTTTGACGGAGCAGCGTATCTGCAGGCTGCCCCGTCGTGGCAGCACCAAAGCATATCCGGCGAGCTTTACAGGCAAATATCGAATTACTTTGTAAATAAGCATTGCAGGGTGTTTGCGGCACCGTTTGATTTATGCCTTGCGGAGTACAGTGAGACTGATGAGGGAATTGATACGGTCGTTCAGCCTGATGTTGTGGTAGTGTGTGATGAAAGTAAACTTAAGAAAACCGGCTATTTTGGAGTGCCTGCGCTCGTCATTGAAACCACCTCCCCTGCCACATCAAGGCGCGACAGAGTATTAAAATTTAATCTGTACGAAAAAGCAGGAGTCAAAGAATACTGGATAGTAGACCCGGAGGGAAAGTTTGTAAACGTTTTTACTTTGCAGGAAAACAACAGATATGGCCGACCTGAAACATATACGGAGGAACATAAGATACAAATAGGGGCTTTTCCGGATCTTGTTATTGATTTGAGCATAGTTTTCGCAAATTTATAGGGCGCGGAGTACTGCTGATTAGGACGTTCATGCCCCCATCGGAGGGATGGCTCTGATGGCGCAGCCGCCGAAGGCGGGGGGCTGGGGGGTTATTAAGATTGACAGAGGTCAGCGGAGGTGGGCAGGATGCGGTGCGATTGCGGCGAGCGGGGCATGTCTCTGATAGAGCTGTTGGTGGCGCTGGCTGTGCTGGCGTTGCTCTTGCCCGGAGTGCTGGCTTTTTTTGTCGCCGGCAACCGCACTGTGGCCCGAGCCGGCCTGCAGACCACCGCTACCGCTCTGGCGGCTGATGCCCTGGAAGAACAGAGGCGGCGCCTGTTGACGCAAGCTTTCGGGGGGACCAGTTTGCCGGTTATAGACACGCCGCGGCCGGGCGTTACCCGCACTGTTTCCTGGCAACAACAGCAGGTCAGCGCGGGCGGAAGTATGGTAACTGTCTGGCATCTGCGCGTGGTCGTTAGTTACCGAGACGACCGGCAGGCAGCGCGGGAGGTAGCTTTGGACACATATGTTTTTCCAAGGTGATATCAGCGGGCATGGTTTGGGCGGAGTATGTTCTGCCTCAGCAGAAATGAGTAGTCTGCTGGAAGCAGGCTCCACGGTGGAGTGAGCCTGAGGTGATGGCAAGACGGTTGCCCATTTTGATGGAGATTTTGCAGTTATCAGTTGACGATTGAAACTGACCACTGCCGAACGAGGGGTAAGACGTATGAGCAGACAAACCGGCAGAGAGAGCGACAAAGGGTATTCATTGGTGGAGTTGTTGGCGGTGACGGCGGTGCTGGCGCTGGTGCTGTCGGCGGTGTTTATGTTTTATGAAAACGTCTTGCGCGCCTTTGCGCGGGACACCAGCCAGGTAGAGGCGCAGCAAAACGTCCGGGTGGCGCTTGATTTTATCACCAGCGACCTGCATCTAGCCAATTGGCTGGAAACTCGTCATGATGGGGGAGGCAGCGTTTTGGACTACCGCCTGCCGGGAGAGAGCGAGAATGAACGATGGACTATCCGCCGCCGCCTGGCAGATAATACTCTGGTCCGTGAAAAAGGAACGCGTAGCTCGGTTGCGGGAACATGGGGTGTGACTAACACAGTGATGCTGGCCTCGCATATTACGGCCTTTAGTGTTGTCCTTACCGGTGCTGTCGTGAAGGTGACGGTTACCGCAAGCTTTGGCGGGAGGCAGTTTACTATGGAAAGCACTGTTTCCCCGCGCAACCTGCGCTGACTCCGTCGTCGGTCGTCGGGCAGCGGGCAAAGGGAAACATCGGAAAAAGAGGTTTAATTCGGTAGAGTGCTCTAGGTCGGCGTTGATAGCATTAGCCTTATCTGTACGCGCTTCATTTTAGAAGTTAGGGGTGGTTGGCGTGAAGCGACAAGAGGGTTCGGTAATATTGCTGGTCCTGCTGGTCAGCGCGGTATTTGCGGTGCTGGCGCCGGTGGCCGGGACGATTGCCACAAGTGAAGCGCGCATCGCCCGCAGCCACGCGGTGCAGACCACGGCGCTGTACATCGCGGAGGCGGGTGTAGAGCTGGCCGTGGCCCGGTTGCGGGAGGAGCCTGGTTTTACAGGCAACTTCAGCGGAATACTTGGCGGCGGCTCGTTCACGGTCAGAGTGAGCGGCGGGTCGGCTTCCCTTGCGGAAAGGATCATCGACTCCACAGGTGTGTGGGGCGGCGGGCAGCGACGGGCGGCGGCGCGGGTGAGTTTCAGCCAGACTCAGGCTCCACTGCAAAGCTTTCTGTTCCAGCATACTTTCCTGTCGGGTGATACAAGCGCTAGAATCAACGACTCGACCATCACGGGACCGGTGCGGGTGGGTGGCTTTCATAGCAATGGTAACGAAGGGAATACCTTTCTCCCTCCTCAGAGCCCCCCAGCCCAGCCGGTTATTGATCCCCAGGCAGGCGGACGGATACCGGCGGTCGATTTTGAATATTATGTTAGATTGGCCGATGCTAATCGTCAGCAATGGTATGTAGTCTGTGCTGAAAATAGTGTTCCCTTCCCCGATTCCACCACGAATCTCGACGACCTAGATGCGGCTGTCCGGGCCGCCAACGCTCTCCATCCCCGTCGCGAGCGCATTCTGATTAATGCTGGGGGCAATAGAACGGTTACCTGGGACAAGAATAGCTCGCTTAACTTTGAGGGGCTAATTGTGATCAATGCTAAGGAAGTGAAGCTGCAGGGGAATATCAATATCAATAATGCGAATCGGTTAGCTATATTGACTACCGGTGATATTGATGTCGGGCCGGGCTTAGGTAATACCCCAGAGTCACTGGGCAATCATACGCTGCTGTATAGCAATGGTCGTGTTGAGGTTACCTTAGCAAATAACAATGACCGCAGGCTGGAGATAGGGGGTATTATAGTGGCTAAAGGAGCGGGTAGCGGTAACTCACGGGACATAAGGAACGCTACGCTGACTTTCAATAATAGTATGCTGCCTTTGCTGGAACGGGACGCGCAGCCGAATTTTCGTCAGCAAGCGGCTGCTACCGTCATGAATGTGACTTTCACCAGTCCAGGGCCTTAGGCGGGCGAGTCTTTTGTTTCAAGCCGGTTCTATGACAAGCCGGCTGGAAGCCGGCGCTACGACTACGACGGGGAGGCGCTGCGAGGGCAGGGGGGCGCGCCGTGAGCAAAGCGCGAAGATTACTTGCCTCTGGTGCGGCGGGTGCGCTATAATGAGGGTAAAGGGCGGTGAGCGCAGATGAGCGGTGAAACACAACGCGCGGAGACGGCGAGGGCGCCGGAGTATACCCTGGCTTCACCTGAATTCTTTCATCTGTTGCATAGGGTCGAGCAGACGGAAACTACCCTGCGGCAGGAAATAAAGCAGCTGGAAGTCGTGATGCGTCAGGAAATAGCGCGGTTAGAGGCTGAGCTGAAGCGGGTGGAGACTGAGCTGCTTCAGGAAATTAAACGGGTGGAGACTGGGCTGTTTCAGGAAATTAAACGGGTGGAAATTGGGCTGCGGCAGGAAATTAAGCAGGAACTGGCCGGTGTGCGCACGTTAATTTGGGCCACGCTGGCATTGGTTGTCACTACGGCTGGTTTGACCATTGCCGTGATGCTCAGGTAGTTTTTGTCCAGGAAAATGTCTTATCCCGGAAAGGGGAGCGGGGATAGAACGGAGGGATGGTTTCATGGTAGCTAATTTGCCGGAAGCAACAGAGGCTGTGCGCGGTATTATTGCCAGTAGATATCCGCAGGTCAGTCGCGCCTTTATTTTTGGTTCGTTTGCCGAAGATGCGCCATCGCTCGAAAGCGATTTGGATGTCTTAGTGGAATTAAATGATGCGATGGGATTGCGGTTCATATCCATGATCCAGGAAATCGAGAAGGCGGCAGGTGTGGCGGTAGATGTCATTACAGTCCGGCAGGCTCATGACCTGGAGGCGAAGTTTGGCTACGATATACTTGGGAAGGCGATTTTGATATATGAAAGAGCACAGGATTAAATAAGAAAGTTATACTAAGTGAGTTAATGTCAATCAGTTAGTATTAATATCTCAGCGGAATGTCAGTTTGTGTTCCAGGGGGAGCAGTGGCTGGGAAGGGGGAGCGGGGATGGCGGAACGGGGGCTTGGCGTGGAGCTCGGCGCGGCGTTGCTAAAGGTCGTGCTGTTGGAACGGACCAGGGATGGGGACGAGGTGGTGGCCGCCGCGGTCCGGGAAACGCCGGCGGGCGCTATTGTCGGCGGTCGCGTCCTGCAGCCTGAGGCAGTATCTAAGAGTTTGCGCGAGTTGCTAAAGAGCGCGCAAGTTACGCATAAAAAATGTTTCCTTGCCCTTGGCAAACAGAGTGTGATTTTACGCACAGTACAGCTGCCGGTCATGCCGGAGCGGGAGTTGCGGGAGGCGGTGCGCTGGGAAGCCGAGAAACATTTGCAGTTCCCGCTGGAGGAGGCGGTTGTTGATTATACCGGGGTGCGGGAAATCAAGAGTGAGGACGGTAACAAGCTGGAGCTTTACCTGGCGGCGGTACAAAAAGAGGTGGTCCACGGCTACCTGGAGGCGGCGGCAGCAGCGGGACTAAACCCGGTCGCCGTCGATGTGGAAACGTTTGCCTTGTTCCGTTTGCTGTTGTATCTGGGCGGCCCGGCGGCGGAGAATGACGCTCGCCATGCTTCCTTGTTGTTGGATGCTGGTGAAGAGGCGAGCGGTATTTTAATTGCCGAGGGCGGCCGTCTGGTCTTTCAGCGGGTGGTGTCGCTTTCGCAGGAAGCTGACCCGGGCGATTTAAGCAGAGAAGTTCAACGATCCGTGGACTACTACTTTTATAACAGCCGGGAGCGGGAAAGCCAGCTCCGGCAGGTTTGGCTGGTCGGCGCCGGGTCAAAGCGCGGTCCGTTGTTGGAGCGCCTGCGGGACGACCTGGAGATAGAGCCGCAGGTACTTAATCCTTTTATGTCCATGAAAATACAGAAAAAGTCGGTTAACCTGGAGTTGAATGACGCCGCGCCGCACCTGGCGGTGGCCTGCGGTCTGGCTTTGCGGGGATGGCGGCATGGAAGTTAACCTGCGGCCGGCCGATTATGTGGGCCGGCGTGTTTTTTACCTGCCCAGGTTCTTTAAGTTGTTTCTGGTGGTTAGTTACCTGCTGGCGCTTTTTGTGTTGCCGGGCGGGCAGTTATTGCTGAACGAACAGCTGAAAGCCGAAGCAGAGGCCCTTTCCGCTACGCTGGAGAGTGGGCGGGCCGAAGCCGAAAGGATACGGGCCGCGCTGGACGCCGGCAATCGTCTGTTGCTGGAGTCTAAGCGCCTGGAGGAGCAGCTGGCTTTACGTTACCGCTGGTCGGCTGTCCTGCGGGAATTGGAGCAGGCGGCTGCGATGTCGGCTGTCACGTTGTCGGAATTTTTCTGGCAGCAGGACCACGCTAATTTGCGCGTACACGCGGCTAAGCTGCGGGAGGCCGGGCAGTGGCGGGAAGCAGTAGAGAAAACAGCCTCTTTTGAGGAGGCACGGCTGCAATCCATTGATATGGCGGAGGGCGGGTTTTCGGTGGTGCTGACGGCAAAGGTGGTGCGGGACGCTGTTTTGCCGAACGGACCGGCAGAGCCGCTGCCCATTCAGAAGCCGGCCGACGAAACCCCGCAGCCGGTAGACCTTCCGCCGGAACCGCCTCAGCCTGAGGCCGGCCTGGAACAGGCAAAACCGGCGGACTTGGTGCCGGAGGTATATATTGTTCGGCGTACGGATTCGCTGTCCCAAATTGCCGATAAATTTGGATTTACCCTGGAGGAACTGCTGGCGGTTAATCCGCAGATTAAAAACCCCCGCCTGATTATTTCGGGCCAGCGTATCAATCTGCCGGATGACCTGCCGGCTGGAAATTGAGGTGACAGGCATTGTTAAAGTTGGATGCGAGAGCAGTTTTGCCGTATTTATTGCTGTCGGCCGTTGGCTTGGCTGTCTATCAGTTTGCCTGGCTGCCGGGCAGCGTTAGCAGGGCGCGGTTAATTACGGAAAAACAGCGTCTGCAGACGGAGCTGGCGGCCCAGGAACAGTTGCTTGGCCAGCGGGCGGCTATACAGGCGCAAGAATTGGAGTGGCAGGAACAGCGCCTGGAGCTGGCACGGCGGTTGCCGCCGCTAAGTTATTGGCCGGAAATGCTGGCCCAGGTGGAAAAACTGTTTTTCCGGCCCGGCCTTGCTGTTACCGGCTTCAGAGTCGCTGCGCCCAAACCGCTGCCCGTGGCTGCAGCGCAGGCGGCGCCACAAGGCGCGGACGCCCCCCCGGCGCCACAGCGAGGGGACCTGCTGGCCGCTCGGGGAGAGGCCGCAGTGACCGCCGACAGCAAGGAGGCGTTCTTTAGACTGCTGGCCGGCCTTGAGGCGCTGAACTTTCTGACGCCGGTACGCTCGGTTTCTTATACTTTGGCGGAGGGAAAGGTGCAGGGACGCCTGGAATTTGAGTTGCTGCTGAGCTTTGAGTAGACAACCATGCCCCTGCTCGGCACCATCGGAAGGATGAAAATGTTCCCTCTCCCAGAGGGAGAGGCTAGACGATAGTCGTGCAGCGCCGGGTGGCCGGCGCTGTTTTTGGGCCATGGATGGCAAAAATTGCTCGCACAGGGATAATTTAATCTTAAGGCTAAATTTGGAGGGGCTTTGGGATGCCGGATGGCAAATTATGGAGGGCGAAGGTCAGGCTCTGGGTTTTCCGATTTCCGGTCTGGAGCAGGTATGGAAACGGCTTTACTCTGGCAGAGCTGCTGGTGGTGGTGGCAATCATTGGTGTTGTGGCTCTTATTGTCCTGCCGGTCCACCGTCAATTGACCGGCTGGCCGCTGCAGGGGGCGGCGCTGGAGCTGTCGGCGCGGGTGCGGGAGATGCGGCATGCGGCGATTGCTACAGGGCAGCGGACGGAGCTGGGGTTTTTCTTGTTTGACGGGTTGTACCGGGTCAGCTGCCCGGAACGGGTGACGCTGGTGCGGTTGCCGGCCGGGGTATCTTTTGCCGCGATTAATTTTCCCTCCGACGGAGTGCGGCATACTTTGTCGTTCCGTTTTACCGGTGCCCCCAATCAAGGCGGGCATGTGGCGCTCCGAGACAGGAGAGGCAATCGGCTGTTTGTGATTGTCACGCCTGTGACTGGGCGGGTGCGGGTTGCTGAACAACCGCCTTCATGAAAATTTTTAGGGGCCATATGGAGCGCACGCCAGAGATGGGCTTGAATGCCGGCCAGAATTCGGTGTATACTGAGAATAATCTGAGCGACTACAGGCGGCGGGAGGCTTTGGCGGAGTGAAGCGGTTGGTCGGCAAAAACCTGGTGCTGATTGGTATGATGGGCACCGGCAAGACAGAGACAGGAAAGCTCCTGGCCAGCGCTCTGCGCCGCCGTCTGGTAGATACGGACGAGTTGCTGTGCGTGCGGGCAGGACTGACGGTGACAGAAATTTTTCACCAACATGGGGAGACTCATTTTCGCCGCCTAGAGCGGGAAGTAGTGCAAGCGCTGGCGCGGGAGAACGGTCTGGTCATCGCTACCGGGGGCGGTGTGGTGCTTAATCCGGAAAATGTGGTCCTCCTGCGTGAGCGTGGTTTTCTGGTCTGGCTGCAGGCTGAGGCGGAGGTGCTGGCCGAGAGGCTGCAGGGCGACACGTCGCGGCCGCTGTTGGGCGGGGAGAAGGACCTGGCGGCGTTGCTTGCGGCGCGGGAGCCGCTGTACCTCTCGGCGGCGCATGCCAGAGTCGATACGACCGGTAAAACGCCGCTACAGGCGGCGGAGGAGATTATTAGCCTGCTGGCGGAAAGATGACCTAAAAAAACAGGTTGGCTGACTGCCCGGGGGGCAGGATTTTTTTGGGCTTAGGCGAAATACTAAAGAGAGACGGCGGTGAGGCGATGCACAAGATC
>JAGXSQ010000030.1 GCA_018333395.1 Dethiobacter sp. | reverse complement strand
AACAGCCAAATATAGTATAGTCGTCTGAAATCTTCGAGTTTAGTAAAATACCACACCACAAAAATAATCATTGATATCCCCGCTAATAAGAAAACAACGTGTCTCACCGCATCAACCGGCGAATTAACCCAGGCCAATGTTAGGACGGCGTAAAAACCCCATATAGCCAAGAACCAAAGATAATACTTTACTTTAATGTGAGAAATGTTCAGTCTGCCTTGGTTTAGAAAAAAGTATAACAAAAATATAAACCATAAGATCAGCAAAAGGATCCTAAACGGAAACAGATGGAAAGCACCTAGATCAATGAGGAAAAAGGCCGGACCAATGAAGCCCGTAATAAACACAAGGTAAAGAAGTGCTTTATGAAGCGAGATAACCTTTATAGACTCCAGTGCCATACCATTCATTTCAAAACCATCTCCATGCTAAATGTCTCAAATTTTACTCTTTGAGATTTGCCCACACCGTAAAGCTGAGTACAAATAAAACCCGTTTCCCGGGAAAAGGCAGCAATATCCTTCACCGCAATCCGGATCTATCAACCACTTTTATTTCCCCAAACCGGGCGGTTAGCCAGCCACCGTTTTTTTATCATTCCCCTAATCTGCCGGGCTGTTAATACTATCCAGAGTACAGGTTTTACATTTATCAACTTGAATAAACAAAGCATAGCAACGCGCTTGAGTGAAAAGCTCTCCTCAATAGATTTTTTCATGGCCAACCTTGCCGCTCCAAAGGTGAATTGTCGTGCAAATACAAGCGAAAGCCACTCATAAGCCTCAGCGATGCTCTTATAAGCCAGTAGATCGCCAAAGATTTCTTGTGGGGAGAAACTTTGAAGAACTTTCAAAAAAAGTCTATCCCGGCACTCCTGTAGTATGCGAAATTTGTGACTCATATTGGCTGTATGCCATCTATACTTCATTGTTGTGATAGGTACATATTCCAAGCGATAGTGCTTTAGCAGCCTGAGCACCATATCATAATCCTCGTATGCGCGCAGACTTTCGTCAAATGGGCCGACCCTGCCAATACACTCTCGCCTAATTAACATGGTAACTGCGGTAACAAAACCACCCGTTAAGTATTCCCGGACAAATCGTTCTGGTGGCGGGCACCGTGAAGAGATTATTTCCAGTTCTCTACCTTCCGCATCTATCTTTATACAATCTGTATATACAAGCGCAAGGCCTGAATCCTCTTTCAGCTTAGCAACCTGTATTCCAATCTTGTTGGGCAAAAACACATCGTAGCTAATTGACAAAGTAAATGCAACCGCACCTAGGTTCAAGGGTTGCAGCAAGTCTGACAAACCTGCGGGGTGCGTTTAGTTCAACAAAATTTTCCCTTGCGCTCTTCGCTTCGTTTTGTAAGAATTAGCTTGCCGTCACCAGCAGCCGTTAGGCGGTGAACCCATTGGCTAAAAACAAACACCTAACGAACGAAGAGCGCAGTCAGTTAGAACACCTGCTCCGGGAAGGGAGGTCCATCAAAGCCATAGCTCGCATGCTTGGGAAAAGCGCCTCTACCATTGCTAGGGAAATCAAAAAGCACGCCGTCCAAAGCAACAAGTCCGCTCCCGGTCGCATTCGCAACCGTTGTCTTCACAGAAGAAACTGCTACAAGTTTTATCTCTGTAATGATAAACCAAACTGCAAGAGGCAACGCTGTAGCACATGCCCTCTTTGCAACTCCGTCTGTTCAGAGTTTGTTGAAGAACTGTGTCAACGCCTAGCCTTACCGCCTTATGTATGTAATGGTTGCGACAGCGAACACCTTTGTACGCTAAAAAAACGATATTACTTGCAAAGACCCGCCCAAAACGCTTATAAAGCAAAGCTGGTCGATTCCAGAGTCGGTGCAAACATATCGGAAGAAGAGCTCCTCCGCCTAGATCAATTCATCAGCCCCTTGATCAAAAAAGGGCATTCCGTTCACCACGTTGTCGTCAATAATCCAGATGAATTCACCTGCAGTGAAAAGACTATCTACCGCTATGTCGATGCCAGCCTTTTGTCGGCCCGCAACATTGACATGCCTAGGGTCTGCCGCCTCAAACCCCGTAAGTCTAAGCCACTCCAGCACAAAGTGGACAAACAGTGTAAAGTGGGCCGCTCATATGACGATTTCCTTGCGTTTATAGGTTCCAACCCGGATACCGCCATAGTTGAAATGGATACGGTCGAAGGCAAAAAAGGCAGCAGCGTACTTCTCACTCTGCATTTAAAAAACTGTGGATTCATGTTGGCGTTTCTGCGAGAGCGCAATACTTCCCAATCTGTCATCGATGTTTTTCGGGGGCTTTACGCGATGTTAGGCCAGGAGGCCTTCCAGAGACTCTTCCCCATCATCCTCACGGATAATGGCTCAGAGTTCTCCAACCCTTCGTCGCTAGAAAACACAGAGGATGGCACTAGGGTCACTTCGATCTTTTATTGTGACCCGTCATCACCCTACCAAAAAGCTGCCATCGAAAACAACCATGAGTTTATCCGTCGTATCATCCCTAAAGGCCGTAGCTTCGACGACTTAACTCAAGCTGATATCGACAGGATGATGAATCACATCAATTCTTACAGCAGGGAAAAGTTGAACGACAAGTCGCCTTACGCATCGTTCAACTTCTTCTACGGGCAAGCAATTCTTGACCGCTTGGGCATAACAGCTATTCCACCAAATGAAATTCTCCTTCGCCCAACCCTGCTGACTAGGTAACCAAGAACATGTAGGTTGCTGGTGACGCAGGTCTATAAAGACACCACTAGAGGGGTGGCATTTACTCAGTCCGAAAAATTGATTTCTGCCACCTTCAATATCCTGCGCCCTTTTTAGCACCTCAATTACATGTTCTCATGCCAATTTTACTGCTTTTTCCCTCAAAAATACACCCCTTTGGAACAACTAACTGCACTTTCGTTGCACTTTGTCTGCCAAAGTTGCATTTACTTTGTCCAGTCACCAAAACACATCGTCAGATGAAAGCCAGGCGACAAAATCACCCTGTGCATACTTCAACCCATGGTTAAAGGCAGCAGCAGCCCCTTGATTCTCCTGGCGAATATATTTGATCTTTTCATTAAATTCCTTCAGAATTTCAGGGGTAGCGTCTGTAGAGCCATCATCAACAACGATTACTTCTAGGTTTTCGTAAGCCTGAGCTAGCGCGCTCTCGACGCATTCCCGAATATACCTTTCGTGATTATATACTGGAATAATGACACTCACTTTTGGAAGCGTCTCCATCCCTGCATTACAACAAGTTGTTCGCTGCTTTCTTTGCTCTAGCATGATTTCGCTATGACCTCCTAAAATAATAGCCCAAAATGATCTTTACCGCCGTTGAGGCAACATGTGGCTCCAAGTATTCGGCTGGCGGCGTCCAGTCACAGTTTGAACTTAGGGTCACCTTTACTGCCTGCAATATCATCTCGGGATTGACGCCGGTGATAATATTGCTACCACACTCGATTGTTTCTGGTCGTTCGGTAACGTCACGGAGTGTCACGTTAGGCACCTTGAAGATACAACACTCTTCCTGCACCGTGCCGCTATCGCTGAGCACGCAATGCGCATTACGTTCCAGCTTGACAAAGTCAAAGAAGCCTAGCGGCTCAAGCAAACGCACTCTTTGTGATTGCGGGTCCAGGCCGAATTGCGACAGCTTGTCCGCTGTGCGCGGGTGCAGACTGACAAGCATCGGCTCATGGTAGGTTTCGGCAACCAGAGCCAATCCGTGCAGCAAGTGTTCTAGGCGGGCTGGGTCATCTACATTCTCCGCCCGGTGCAGCGTTGCAAGGAAATATGCCCTCTCAGAAACGCCTAGCCGGGCCAACACATCACTGGCATTAATCTGAGCCGCGTAAGTATTCAGCACCTCGAAGATCGGGTTGCCGATCACAAAGATACGCTCGCGATCGAACCCCTCGCGCAACAGATTTTCCTTGCTCCGGTAGGTGTAAGGCATCAATATGTTACTGCAATGATCGATCAACCGGCGGTTGATCTCTTCCGGTACCCGATCGTCATAGCAGCGGTTTCCCGCCTCCATGTGATAGACAGGAATGCCCATCCGCGCCGCCACAGTGGCTGTCAGACCGCTATTGGTGTCACCAAGGATAAGCAACCGATCGGGCCTGACCTGGGCTAGGGCCTTGCCCGCCTTGGTGATAATCTGTCCGACTTGCTCGGCGAAGCCAGTGGCCTTAATGCCCAAATGGTGGTCTGGTGGTCGCAGGTCAAGTTCTTGAAAAAAGATATCGCTAAGATTTGGATCATAATTCTGGCCGGTATGCAGCAAGAACTGCTCACAGAAGTGATCCAGGTGTTTGATTACCTGGCTGAGGCGGATGATCTCCGGCCGGGTACCAAAGATGGTCATCACCTTCATTGCTGTCCTCCCACTGGCTGTTCAGCAAAATACAGCAGCAACTCGCGCAGGCCGGCATGGTTTATGGTCACATTTGCGGACGAATACTCTTCCGACAGGGCAGGCTGTTCAATCGGAATAGCGCGCAGTTCGGGCAACATCGGAGTAATTACATAGTAACCATCGCGCTCTATGGTACGATAGCACTCCTCTTCCGAAACCATAATCTCGTGTATCTTCTCACCAGGGCGAATACCGGTGTAGGTTATAGAAATATCTCTGCCGTTGATAAGGACCTCCGCCACATCTACTATGCGGGCCGCAGGCACTTGGGGGACGTAGATTTCTCCAGGCTGAGCATGGCGCACGGCAGCAAAGACCGTGTCCACCGCCTGGTCTAAGCTTAAAAGGAAACGGGTCATCTGCTTTAAGGTAATGGTTACTGGACCTCCACGGGCGATCTGATCCAGAAACAAAGGCACCACCGACCCCCGTGAGGCAATGACATTTCCATAGCGCACACAAATAAAATGGGCACCCGGACGCCCCATATTGGCTTCCACGAAGATACGCTCCTGCAGGGCTTTGGTCATGCCCATGACGTTAATCGGCTTACAGGCCTTATCCGTTGAGATGCCGACAACAACTTTAACCGGGGTATCATTTTCTCGTATAGTACGGACTATATTGTGTGCTCCGATGACGTTGGTTTGCACCGCCTGAAAAGGAAAATATTCGCAGGATGGCACTTGTTTGAGCGCAGCAGCATGAATCACCATGTCTGCCTCGCGCATAGCTTGCAACACTGACTGGTAGTCGCGCACGTCGCCGATCCGAAACGAGAGTACCTCCTGAAAATTGCGATAGATAATCTCATCCGTAGCCACTTGGCGATTGAGGTATGATAGGCGCATGTAGTGCTGTTTGGCCTCGTCGCGAGAAAACACGATGACCTTTGACGGACGGCCCATCTCATCGGTCAACAGCCGCCGGACTACGGCTTGTCCTAGCGAACCTGTGCCACCGGTCACCAATATACGCTTGCCTTCAAGGTTCATTAGCAGTCCTCCAATCATCGTAAGGTGTCGGATCTTTCGCTATCGCTTCTATCATTACAGACCAGGCAGGCGGTGTAAAACCTGTCAGCGCCCGAAAGCGGCTAGAATCCAGGCTACGGTCAATCTGCACCTCGGGATACGGTTCGATCTCGACCTGCACCTCAAATGCATCGCGCAGTAAGCAGAGTAGAGCGTATTTATTGATCGGCTCGGATGAAACCTGGTAAAGACCGGAGAGTTCAGGGCGATTTTCAATGACATTGGTGATGATCTCTGACATTGCCAGCGTAGTGAAACCGGAATAGATTGCCCGGTTGTAACCACGGACACTGCCTCCACGATTGGACAGAAACCATTCGACTAATCCACTAGTTGTCTGTAATTCGCGGCCGATGATCGAGGTTCGTAATGTCAGGCAACCCGGCCCGTCTACCTCGCCCAAGAATTTACTCCGTCCATAAAGATCCTCTGCATCTGAAATGTCATCTTCGGTATACCGCCCTTTGCTCCCAGAAAATACACAGTCTGTGCTGATGTGAATCAAGCGAGCACCGGCCGCCTGGCAGAGATTGGCCAATTTGTGCGGAAAGAGGGAGTTGATCGTGAGGCTGATAATAGGATCATTTGCTGTGGACATCTGTTTGATAATCCCGATGCAATTGATGACCACATCGGGCCGCACTGAGGCTAACGCCTTCACAACTGTGTCTAAGTCAAAGACATCCACTCCCTCCAACAACAAGTGACTATTGAAAAGATTATATCGAGCGTATTTTCGATAACTGGATCGCACCGAAGCCCAGGTGTCAAAGCGGTTGTGGCAAAGCTGCCAGAGTTTGTGCCCCAGCATGCCACCACCGCCTAGGATCAGTATTCGCATAGCTCAGCCCCTCCTGCTTACTAAGGATTCGTACAGTTTCTGAAGGCCCCTCTTAACGTCAATGAGAGTATCGCCACCTCCGCCGCCCTACCGCCATACCCCCGCGCCGCCAGGCAAAAGCTTGACCCTCGCCCAGGTGATGGCCCTGGCTAGCTCCTCAGCCTTAAGCAGGGCGGCGGTACCGAGGTAGACTACCCCGCCCAGGGCGATAAGGCCGCCCACCTGCAGCAGCTGGTGGGTGAGAAGGGCTGGGTCAAAGTAGGCAGCCGTGAAAATGTTGGCGGCGGTTACCGCGAGCCCCATGGCCAGGGAAGCGGCGGCGAATTTGCCCGTGGAGTTCAGGATACGCCGGCCGTCCAGGTGCCCCAGCCGGCGGCGCAGGTAGTAGGCCAGCAGGAGGCAGTTGGCCAGAGCGGCGATGGAGGTGGCCAGAGCCAGGCCGCCGTGGGCCAGGTAGCGCACCAGAATGAGGTTTAGGACGATATTCAGGCCGACGGCCCAAAAACCGAGCTTGACCGGAGTAGCGGTGTCCTGGAGGGCGAAGTACACCCTCACCAGCAGAGCGTTGGCGGCGTGGGCGAAAATGCCCAGGGAGTAGTAGAACAAGGCTGCGGCGGTCATTTGGGTGGCTCTGGCGTCGAAGGCCCCCCGTTCAAAGAGCAGGCGCACAATGGGCTCGCTTAAGACTATGAGCCCCACGGAAAGGGGGAAGACGATGAACCAGAGTAGGCGCAGCCCCTCGGAAAAGGTGCGGCGCAGGTCGTTAACGTGCTCGCCCGCCGCTTGCTCCGCGAAGAAAGGATAGGCGGCGGTGGCAGCGGCGCCGGCAAAGATGCCTAACGGCAGCTGCTGCACCCGCACGGCGAAATTAAGGGCGGAAATGCTGCCTTCCGCCAGCCCGGAGGCCAGGATGCGGTCCACCAGGAGGTTAATTTGGCCGGCGGCGGAAGCTACGACAAAGGGGAGCAGCAGCAGGCCGATTTTCTTTACTCCGGGGTGTTGCAAGCCCCGCAGGGTCGGCCGGTAGTGGTTCTTCTGGGAGGCCAGGGGGACAGCGAGGGCGAGGAGATGGGCGGCTGAGCCGACTAATACCCCCACCACCAGGCCGCTGATACCCAGGAGGCCGCCCAGGAGCAAGGCGCCGCCGATCATGCCGAAGTTATACAAGAGGCCGGCAAAGGCGGGATAGGTAAAATGCCGGTAGGCGTTTAGCACGGCTGTTATCAGTGCTACGAGCCCGGTGAAGATTAATACCGGGGCTAGCCATACGGACAGGCTTACTGCTAAAGTTTTGGTCTCCGGGGCCAGGCCAGGGCCAATCAGGGGGACAAGGACCGGTGCCGCCAGGATAAAAAGCAGGGTGGCGGCGGCCAGGGCCAGAGTCGTCAGGTTGATGACGGCGCTGGCAATGGTCCAGGCTTCCCCTTCACCGGCCTTGAGTCGATATTCGGTAAAGACAGGGATGAAGGCGACAGCGACAGCGCCGGCCACTATCCCGGCGAGGGCCATGGGTACGACGGAGGCCACCAGGAAGGCGTCGGTTTGGGCGGTGGCGCCGAACTGGTAAGCGATGACAGTTTCCCGGATAAAACCGAAGATGCGGCTTAATACCGCGCCGGCGACGAGCAAGAATGCCGCCTGGCCCATTCCCTGCCGGCTGATATTCAGCGTTTATTTCCCCTCTCGTCCAATTGTTTTTGCCTAAATAACAAGGGCCTGCCGCAGCGCCTCCGCTACCTGTTCCTGGAGGGCGGGTGCCAGCTCCGGCCAAAGGGGCAGGCTAAGGACTTCTGTGGCCAGGGTCTCGGCTGCCGGGCAGGAGACGTCACCGGCGGCGTAAGGAGGCAGCCGGTGGAGCGGTAGCGGGTAGTAGACCATGGTGCCGATGCCGCTTGCGGCTAGGTGTTGCTGCACGAAGTCTCGCCGGCCCGCTCCAATGCGCACCGTGTACTGGTGGAAAACGTGACCGGCGCCTGGGGCGGGGAAACTCAAGCCCGGCAGGCCGCAAAGCAGGGTTTGATAGCGGGAGGCTGCCTGCCGGCGGGCTTCATTCCACCGGTCGATATAGGGCAGTTTCACTCTTAAGATGGCGGCTTGCAGCTCGTCTAAGCGGGAATTGTAGCCGATGGTTTCGTTATAGTATTTTTGTTTGCTGCCGTGGACGCGGAGCATGCGGGCGGCGGCGGCAAGCTGGTCGCTGTCGGTGGCGAGGAGGCCGGCGTCCCCGAAGGCCCCCAGGTTTTTGGAGGGGAAGAAGGAAAAAGAGCCAAGGTCACCGATGGTGCCGAGCTTTTTGCCTTTAAATTCCGCGCCGAAGGCCTGGGCGGTGTCTTCGATTACTTTTAGGTTGTACTTCGCTGCCAGAGCCATGATGGGGTCCATGGCGGCGGCCCGGCCAAAGAGGTGGACGGGCAGGATGGCCCTGGTGCGGGAGGAAATGGCGGGCTCGATCAGGTCGGGATCAATGTTAAAGGTTTGCGGGTCGATATCCACAAAGACCGGAGTAGCGCCCAGGATGCTGATGGCTTCGGCGGTGGCGAAGAAGGTGAAGGGCGTGGTGATCACTTCGTCCCCCGGTCCGATGCCGGCCGCCCTGAGGCCGATGACTAGCGCGTCGGTGCCGGAGTTGACGCCGATGGCGTGTTTTACATTGAGGTAGGCAGCCACTTCCTGTTCAAAGGCTTTGACATTAGGGCCCATGATGAACTGGCCGGACTTTAAGACACCTTGGATGGCGGACAAGAGGTCGTCCCAGAGAAATTCGATTTCCGGCTCCAGGTCCAGCACGGGAATTTTAACTGGCATCAAGTGCATTTCTCCCTTCAGCAAACCGGCGACTAATCGGCCGTTAAAATTTCGGCGGGCGGTACCGCGCGGGCCGGTTTGGCGGGGAGCCCTTTATAAACCAGGCCCGGTTCAGTGTCTTTTGTAACCAGTGCGCCGGCGGCGATGAAAGACTCCCGGGCTATGGTCACTCCCGGCAGGGTGATGGAAGCGCCGCCTATCCGGGCGCCTTTTTTTATGGTTGGTCCCTTGAGGTGCTTAAACCTTTCCTGGGTGCGCCCCATGAAGTTGTCGTTAGTGGTGGTAACCATGGGGGCGATGAAAACATGGTCCTCAATGGTGGTATGGGCGGTGATGTAAGCCCCTGTCTGAATTTTGGTGTAAGAGCCGATGGTCACCTGGTTTTCCACAGCCACCCCTCGGCCGATAATTACGGAATCCGCAATGGCGCATTCTTCGCGGATACTGGCTAGGTCGGCCACCAGGCAGTTTTCGCCGATGGTTGTTCCGGCGTAGAGCACCGCCCCCGTACCGATGATCGTATTGGCACCGATTACCAGGGGGGGAAGTTCGCCCTCGATTTTCACGGTGCTGGTCTTGGCCGGCTTGGGCTGCTTGCCTAATACGCTGTTGTCGCCCACAGTGACGCCGTCACCTAAGACCGTTCCCGGATAGATGGT
>JAGXSQ010000029.1 GCA_018333395.1 Dethiobacter sp. | reverse complement strand
CCCCTCTAGGGGCGCCTCCTGCCGAAAATCTTGTTCCCTTTGTCCTGGCAACGGCTGGTCATCGCCCGGCCCGTAAAAACGGAGCACAGCGTACGCCACCAGCGTCCCACCGATGATAGCTCCGCACAAAGCGGCCAGCGCCACCATCCCAAGCCCGCCTCTACGGGGCGAGTGGGAAAACCCGTCAAAAAATCCCATGTCTCTACCTCCCCTCTTAGTCTGACCGACCAGCAATAATATATTAAAAAGATATGACAAAACTAAGGCTCCTGTCTTATTCTACTTCCACAAGTGAGGCGCCCAGAGCTCTAAGTTTGCCGCAAATATTTTCATAGCCGCGGTATATATGGTCAATGTCGCTGATCAACGTCTTGCCGTCAGCAACCAGGCCGGCGATAATAAAGGCGGCACCAGCCCGCAGATCCGTGGCGCGCACCGGGGCACCACTCAGGGGGCAGACTCCCTCTATGATGGCTGATCGGCCCTCCACCTTAATGCGGGCACCCATTCTTTTTAGTTCGTCTACATGCCTGAAGCGACTCTCAAAAACGTTTTCCGTAATGATGCTGTTGCCTTCGGCCCGGGTAAGCAGAACCATCGCCAGGGACTGAAGGTCGGTGGGAAACCCAGGGTAGGGGAAGGTCTTGATATCGATAGCTTGCGGCGTTTCTCTGACCGATACCCGCAGACTGTCACCAGCAACTTCGACCGTAACGCCCATCTCCCGTAACTTGGCAATCACCGGATCCAGATGTTTGGGGATAACATCAAGCAAGAGAACGTCCCCCGCTGTAGCTGCGGCAGCAATCATGTACGTGCCGGCTTCAACGCGGTCGGGAATAACGGAATGGGCGACCCCTCCCAGCTCATCGACTCCCGTGATTTTTATCACGTCGGTCCCGGCACCACGGATGCGGGCTCCCATAGCGTTTAGAAAGTTGGCTACATCCACGATTTCCGGCTCTCTAGCCGCATTTTCAATCACCGTCTTGCCCTGAGCACGGACAGCGGCCAGCATCAGGTTAATGGTGGCGCCAACACTGACTACGTCCAGATAGATGTCACCACCATAAAGCCCTTTCGCCGCGATCTTAACCAGACCGTGTTCGACTTCAATCTGTGCGCCTAGGGCAGCCAGGCCTTTCAGATGCTGGTCAATGGGCCTGGGGCCCAGGTCACAACCACCCGGAGCAGGCACTTCAGCGCGGCCAAAACGGCCGGCAAGGGCACCCAGCAGATAATAGGAGGCACGCAACCTGCTAACCAGGCGATAGGGCGCCTGCCAACTGTGCAGCCCGGAAGAATCCAGAAGCAACACTCCGGGTTCCGGCCAACTGGCACGGACACCGAGTGATTGCAGGATTTCCACAAGAACGTGGATATCACTTATCTCCGGCAGGTTTTCCAGCCTGACGGGGGCTGAGGTCAAGATTGCCGCCGGTATAATGGCTACAGCAGCGTTTTTGGCACCGCTGATTTTAACCGTTCCCTGCAGCGGTCTTTTTCCGCCGGTAACGAGCAGCTTGGGCATTTTCCAACCTCCGATGCAATGAAAGCATTTATGTTATGAAAGGGTGTATTCTCTCTTAGCAACAGATTTCCTGTCCGACGTCTAAGTTTACCAATCCGGAGATTCTTTTTCTCCGGTGAAGGCATTAATGTAGAAAGACTGACCGTCAGCGGTAGCTATACGCCAGGCGGGGGCAATTTCCCAGCGCCTAGCATCGTAATCCTGACTAAAGTAACCCAGAGTGATATTGACAATCCGCCTGTCAGACAATGAAGGTGGCATCCGGACAAAAGTGCTCAGCGCCTCCGCCGCCGAAATCACCTGGATTTCCCAGCCGCTGAACTCTAGCGGCTGCACCAGGAAAGACTTCACCTCTCTGACAGCGCCATCTTGGACACGTACGTCCACACCCCCGGCAAAAAGCGGGATAGCCTGAAAGGTCTGCACATAGCGATAGTAATAAGTTCCCGGGCCAGCCGGGAAGGAGCGGTCAAACTTTAGCCCCTCTTGCCAGAAGCCGCGCTCGCGCAGGAAACTTTCCACTGTTTGCCGTCTCTCTTCACCTGTCTTTGTGCCAGTCTGCCCGCTACCAGTAGTAGAAAAAACGAGCGTGTCTGACGTTACTTCCAGCCGTTCATCACCCTGAATGTAAATGGTTTTCCCTGCTTCAAGCGTCTTCTCCGTCTCCGCCGTGCCAAAAACCCGCTGTTGCCACAACGCTGCTTCCAGCGGCTGGCGAGTTACATGAAGAAGCGCCAGCCGGGGCACTTGGCGCGGAAGCACCGTTGCCAGCTCATAACCCGCGGCGGCCAGTGCCTCCCGGGCGTGTCCCGCCTCTGCGGCAGTAAGTGCCGCTCCGTCTTCCAGATTGCGAGGACTATACCACAGTCGGAACGCTAAAAAAAGATTCAGCAACAAAAAACAAAAAATCAGGATTGTTTTGGCTCTGGATAGGTCCACACACGAACCCCCCTCATTGCTGCTGCCAGGAAAGGAACGAGCCGCTGTGCCCGTGAACGATAGCCGTCCGCCCGTCGCTAAAGACGAAAGCCCAGACGGGAGGAGAAACAGCGTGTTTACTGACCGGGTTCTGCACATAGTACGCCGGGAAGACCTCCCGTAGCTTGGGCGCGTTACTCTCGTCCCCCAAAGCTTTCCTTACGGACGAAGCGGCCACCAGCGGACTGATCAGCGGCCGCGCTTGGCCTGCCTTATCGCCTAGAATGCGGACCTGTCTGTTATAGGAGATAACTCCGCGGTCAGAAAAGCGCAGTCGCACAGGTGGTTCTGGCCCCAGCAGGCGTATACCATGCTGAACGGAAAAGAAAGCAACCTGATACGTTTCGCCCCCGCGCCCGGGCACGACGCCGATTTCCGGGACAATTTCGCCCACAAACAAGTGCTCCGGCCAGCCCCCCATTAATTGCAAGTACTGTGCTGTGCGCCGCAAGGCTGGCAAGAGAGCCATTTCGTCCAGCCCCGGCTCACTTTTGGGGGCGCTGAACTCCACTTCTCCATGGTCAAAAAGACGCAAGCCTCGCTGCCCGTCAGTGTAAATAACAGCACCCTCTTGCTCTTCAATCCGGCGTACCAGCGCCAGATTAAGGAAAATGCTGCGCAGGAGCTTGTTAATATCCAGCTCTTCATGCGTCACAAAACGTGGTGACAACGCTGGCCGCGTGACAGGAAGCAAAATTTCTCCCTCCAGTGGCAGGCCAAGCGTGGCCCATTCCTGCCAGTCAGCCGCCTGGAAAGAAGGGGCACCCGCAAAAACTTCCCCTAGCTCCGCTGGCCCTACCGCAGAAAGAGCCGTCGACCTGACCTGTAGCCAGTCGCCCCGCTCCTCACGATACCAAATAGCTGCAGGGTCGCGTTCCTGCCAGTAAATAGCACTTACCGCCTGTGCCTTGATCTGCTCGAGGCCTCCCCAGAGTTCCGGCGGAACAGGCCTAGGGAACTGCACCAGCAGATGCTGCCCGTCTTCCGGGACGCGAGGTTTTTCTTGCCTCTCCAAGGCTGCCTCCCGGGATTGGCTTAGCAGTTGCCGCACGCTTTCCCAGGCCTTGTCATATCCCGGGCTCCAGGGCCATAATTGTTGCGTGCCAAGGCGGAGTGTCGGTAGAATTTGTCTGTCGGGAGGCCGCAATTCTCCAAAGGTCAGTTTTTCATAGGCAGGCGGAGCAGCTGTTTCCAGCGGCGGCACACCAAACAACAGCCGTCCCGTCAGGACAAGGCTGCAGAGCAACAGCGCCAGAAGCAGCAGCGTTTTTAGGCGTTCTCTCACCCTGTCTCCCCTCCATTAGCGCCCGGACAGTACGGCAGTATGATAGTGACTAAGGTAAAGAGGTTTGGTTCGCTCACCATACGGATGGCCCCTCCATGTCCTTCCATAATTTCACGGGCAATAGAAAGACCCAGGCCAGTACCGCCCAAGTCGCGCGAGCGAGCCTTGTCCACACGGTAAAAGCGCTCAAAAACACGCTCTGTGTCTTCCAAAGGAATGCCGATACCGTTATCGCGGACAGTAATTACAGCCTGGTCCTGACCATCAGCTAGGGTAACGTCTATACAGCCGTTCCGCGCTGTGTACTGGAAAGCGTTTTGCATTACATTCAGCAGGACCTGCTTTATTTTGTCGCGGTCAAAAAACACCGGCACCGGTTTCGGCGGCAAAGACGTCCTGACAGTACGCCCTTGTTCCTCGTAGCCAGGCTTTAATTCACTGACAACTTCCCTGACCAGCTCATCCAGTGGCTGTCTTTGTTTTCGCCATCTCACCTGCAGGTAGTCGAGCTGGGAAAGAACCAGCAGGTCTTTAACCAACCGGACCATCCGTTCTGTTTCGCCCTCCATGGTTACGAGGAAAGAGTGGCAGACGCCCGGCTGGTGCATGGCGCCGGCCAACAGCGTCTCGGTGTAGCTTTTCAAAGTAGTGAGCGGTGTGCGCAGTTCGTGGGAAACATTGGCCACAAATTCCCGCTGGATACGTAGCGTCGCCTCCAGTTTCTGTGAAAGATAATTGAACATCTCGCTTAATTGCCCGATTTCATCTGCGGAGCGCACCAGCAGGAGCTGGCCAAAGTCACCGTGAGCAATGCGCGCTGCTTTGGACGTAACCTCTTTTATCGGCCCGGCAATCGTCTTAGCCAGAATAAACCCCAGCAGCACCGTCACGCTAATGACGAGCAGGGCACCGGTAAGGAAAATGTACAGAATTTCACGTAGCGTCTGATAAATCGGTTCGAGCGAACCGGCCAGATACACGACACCAAGCGTCTTCTCACCCGAGCGGATAGGGAGAGCCAGATATTTAACACGTTCCCTGGTGACTGGGTCGAGCCTAATCTCCTCGCTGCGGCTGCCCGCTAAAGCGCGTGTAATCTCTTCCTGTATAATGCGCTGGCCGCGCACATCAGCCTCCGGACGAGAGGAAGAAAGGACACGGCCGAAAGCATCCAGGACTAGGATTTCCGTAGCCCCGGCATAGCGTGAAAATTCTCCCACCAAGCGATCAAGCGCCTCACCGTCTTCCTCCTTAACCAAATAGCGTTGCAGAAAGTTAGCTAGAAGCAGTCCTTGCGACGCCAGGCTTGTCGAGTAGGTGTTCAGGTAGTATCGCTCCAGAGCCTGCGTAAGGAACACAGCAAAAAACTGCATGGCCAGGAGGATCAGCAGCGCGTAGATGAGGACTATTTTCCACTGGATGCTCCTAAACATGCCCCGCTCTCCTGAAAAAATATCCTGCCCCGCGTTTCGTCTGAATGTAGTATGGTTGGCTCGGATCCTGCTCTATTTTTTCACGCAAGCGCCTGATGGCCACATCAACCGTCCGTTCGTCTCCGTAAAAATCATAGCCCCAAACTTCTGTCAGCAGTTTCTCCCGGCTGATGACATACCCGGGATGTCGCAGCAGATAAACGAGCAAAAGGAACTCCCGGTAAGTCAAGTCTACTGCCTGGCCGCCCTTGGTCACTTCCATGCAGCCATTATCAACCACTAGGTCGTGATAGACCAGTCTTTCCCCCGCCTCCTGCCCTCTAGTGTTCTGGGAACGCCGCAGTTGGGCCTTGACGCGTGCTACCACTTCCCGAGCGGAAAAAGGCTTGGTAACATAGTCGTCGGCACCCAGCTCCAACCCCAGCACTTTATCGAGCTCCGTATCCTTGGCGGTCAGCATGATAATCGGTACATTTTCCGTTAGGCGGATTTGACGGCAAACGTCAAAGCCATCTTTCCTCGGCAGCATGATGTCCAGCAGCAACAAGTCTGGGCGCTCTGTGCTTGCCAGACGCAACGCCTCCTCGCCGTCGTAAGCGAGCAGAACAGTAAAGCCTTCCTGCTCCAGATTGTAGCGCAGGATTTCGGCAATAGGCTTTTCGTCGTCGACGACGAGAATCTTCCGACCGATCAACAACTTCACTCCTGCAGAATTTTTTTTATTACTTCGTCTTAACCTGCTTCTATTCCTGCTACCGGCAAAAACCAGCGCCCCTCCGCCGGAAACCAGGACCGCCAGCTTTCCACCAACGCGTTTCTGTCCTGACCGTAAACCGCTTCTACAGCCAGATAAAAAGGCCTGTCCTTTGCCAGTTTGTCCAGCAGGAGATTAAGACCGTCCAGCCCGCGTAGCGATTCCAGGTACGTAACCATGCTCAAAGCCTGCCTGTAGGCCAACGCCTGCCTCGGCAGCTCTGCAAACGAGTAGTCGAGCTCGTCCTGCTTATAGAGCCTTTGCCCAAGAGAACTGTCCGCCTCCAGCCACTCAAAGCCGAGCAGCTGGTACTCTAGCAGCTGAGCTAACCCCTCGCTAAACCAGCGCGGGTAGTTCCCTCCCGTTCTGACATCCAGGACATAATGAGTAACTTCATGTACCAGCGGCCCCTGCCGCGCAAAAAATAGCCGTCGCTCGGCGTCATCGACCCCTTCATACGCTTGCGGCGAAAGTATAATAATGGTCTCTAGCAGATAAACGCCCAGCGCCCCGGTTCCTTCCCCCCAGCCGAAAGCCTGTCTGATAGAAGATTGGTCAGGAGCAATAACCAGCCAAGGCTTGGCAGCAGGCGGCGTGTAAGGCAGGATATTTTCCACGAGGCTGGCGGCCCGCTCCGCTTCGGCAGCTACCCATTCCGCCCACTCCCGGTCCTTTTCGGTAAAGCGCACATGGAACCGGTTGCTTTCCAGAGAAGGCCAGCCGCGGTAATGGCGGCGGACGGCGCTAGTCGTGAGGCCACGCCAGACGTCTGCTATGTCCACACTCACAAAAACAAGCGCCATAACAGCAAGCAAAATAGCACCTAAAGGTACTGGCCGGGTCTTTTTCCCAAGCGTGATACCCCAAGGCATAAGCTCCCCCCCCCCTCTTCTCTATCATAGCAGAGTAACGAGCAGATTTCTCTGGAAATCTCTGAAAAAAAAACGACGCGACCTGTGCCACGTCAAAACTCTAAATAAGAGGGGATTAACTTGTTTCTAGTGTAGCAATAAAAGATTACAGGCATGTTACAAGGAATTTATTTTTGCATGACAAAAGCCCGGCTTTTCCGCCGGGCTTCCTTTTTCCTGTTCTTGCTCTTTAGAGTCTTTCGCCTATCGACGGAAAAAAGCCAATGGGTTAAGCGCTCTCCCGCGACGCACTATTTCGAAATGCAGGTGCGGGCCGGTGGAGTTTCCCGTATTGCCGGAGCGAGCAATGCGCTGTCCCTTCTCTACTCTCTGCCCTTCGACAACCAGCGCCCGGGAGTTATGCGCGTATTTAGTCACATAGCCGTTGCCGTGGTCGATGGAAACAAGTATCCCGTAAGCACCGGCCCACCCGGCAAAGGCGACAATGCCATCGTCAGCCGCTAGGACGTCTGTCCCGGTTTGCGCACCAATGTCTACGCCCGGATGAAAACCGCGGCCGCGCGGACCAAATTTAGAGGTAATCCTAAAGCTGGAGGGCATCGGCCAGGAGAAGGAGCCACGGCCGATAACCGGAGCGGTAGACGTTCCGCGAGCCATCACCTGATCCTGCGGTTCTTCTACAATTACTTCCTTGATTACTTCGCGCTGTACCTCGCGCTCGTTTGTACTTTTAATACGATAGGTAACTTCTTTAGAGCCTTCTCTTCCGCGTGTCATCACCCTGGTAGTGCCACGGTACATTCTGCTGTCATTCTGATAGGTGGTGCGGAAGGGAATACGCTCTACCAGTTCCACGACCTTGGTCACGGAAATATCGACCAGCGGCTCCGGAACAACCAAATTTATTTTGTCGCCAACCTGCAGGCGGTCGACTTTTTCCAGCTGCGGATTGGCCGCCTGTATCGCCGCTACGGTCATCCCCTTGTTGCGGGCGATAGTCCACAGCGAGTCGCCGCGTGAGACCAGGTACGTTTCCCGTCTGTCCGTGCCACGGCGCAGTATCTCTACTGCTTTGTCCGCGCTGTACAGATCTCCCGATTCAACCAAGACCTTTCTCGCTTCTACCCGGTCATTAAGTACAATCTCCCGGACAACGGCGTTGGAGCGTCCGCTGACAAAGGAGTTCTTCAGCTTGTCAAGAACTTGCTGGTATTCCTCATAAGTCCTGACGGCCAGAGTCGGCTTATCATTAACATGAATCAAGTAAGCATAGACATCGTATTCAAGGTGCTGACGCAGGTGCTCTTTGACCAACAAGTCCTCCGCTGACGCGCCTTGGCGCCGTACCCTCTCTACGCGAATATGCTGGTCTGGCCTAACCTCCAGCCCCCAGGAAGCAGCCGCCTCCTCTTGAAGAAGGGCGACATAGTCAAGAATGGCGGTATCGCTCTTCACAAACCCGATTTCTTCATCATTTAGGTACACTACATACATTAAGGAACTATTATAAGCGTACAGGAATCCGGCTACCGCTAGCAAAACCGTCAGCAGGACTCCCATGCCCAGCTGTGATGCCGCCGTTCCCCGCTCCTTAAGTCTACCGGTCAGCGTGGAGATGTTCTTGGCCTTAATCATTCATTCACCTCACAGTTACCGATTTTAGAGTGAGTCTTTCCGACTCTCCGGGCTATTGTTCGGCACGCTTTGTTAAAAGTCCTGCTGACATATTATATTTTCTTAAAAAAAATTAAAAGACCATAATATATTATGGTCTTGCTTTTTTTTGGTGACCCCTGCGGGAATCGAACCCGCGTTACCGCCTTGAAAGGGCGGTGTCTTGACCGCTTGACCAAGGGGCC
>JAGXSQ010000028.1 GCA_018333395.1 Dethiobacter sp. | reverse complement strand
CCTGCGGCCTCGTCTTGCTTGCTTCCTGACCCAACTTTAGTGGGGGCGGTAAGCGGCGCCATACTTTGTTCTCGGTTCATTCGGCTTCTCGGCGTACGTTGCGGTACGCCTGCGGCGCCTCACTTCCTGCGGCCTCGTCTTGCTTGCTTCCTGACCCAACTTTAGTGGGGGCGGTAAGCGGCGCCATACTTGTTGAACAATGGAGGAACTGAAATGAAAAAGATTGTTCTGGCTTATTCAGGAGGACTCGATACCTCCATCGCCATTACTTGGCTGAAGGAGAAATACGGCTGCGAAGTGGTGGCCATGGCTGCAGACGTGGGGCAGGGCGAGGAACTGGCGCCGCTGGAGGCGAAAGCGCTGTCCTCAGGCGCCAGCAAGCTGTACATAGAAGACATCAGGGAGGAGTTCTTGCGTGATTTTGTTTTCCCGATGCTGAAGGCTGGTGCGCTGTACGAGCAAAAATATCTGCTGGGCACGGCTATTGCCCGCCCGGCTATTGCCAAGGCGCTGGTGAAGGTGGCGTTGCTGGAGGGCGCTGATGCTGTGGCCCACGGCGCGACCGGCAAGGGCAACGATCAAGTGCGCTTTGAACTGACGGTAAAAGCGCTGGCGCCGCACTTAAAAATCGTGGCTCCTTGGCGCGAGTGGGAAATACGCTCCCGGGACGATGCCTTTGACTACGCTGCCAGGCACGACATCCCCGTGCCGGTGAGCAGAGAGAAGCCTTACAGCATGGATCGCAATATCTGGCACATAAGCTACGAGGGCGGTGTGCTGGAAGATCCGGGCAAGGAGCCGGAGCGGGAAATGTTTTTACTGACAGCAGACCCGGCGGAGGCCCCTGATAAGCCGGAATACATAGAAATCGGTTTTGTGAGCGGTCTGCCGGCCAGCCTAGATGGCGAACAGCTTGACGCTGTGGAGCTCTTGACTAGACTAAACACGCTGGCTGGTCGGCATGGCGTCGGCCGGGTGGATATGGTGGAAAACCGCTTGGTGGGGATGAAATCACGCGGCGTCTACGAGACGCCGGGCGGGACGCTCTTGTTTATCGCCCACCGGGAACTGGAGTCGCTGACCCTTGACCGGGAAACGATGCATTTTAAAGAAATGGCTGCGGTCAGATATGGCGAGCTGGTCTACTACGGCCAGTGGTTCACGCCGCTGCGCGAGGCTCTGGATGCTTTTGTGGACAGCACGCAGCGCCATGTGACCGGCTCGATACGCTTAAAGCTATGCAAAGGCAACGTCACCGTGGCCGGTCGCCGCTCACCTTACTCCCTGTACCGGGAGGACATGGCTACCTTTGGCGTTGATGCCGTCTATAACCAGCGAGATGCCGAAGGGTTCATCAACCTTTTCGGCCTGCCGCTCCTGATTCAGGGAATACTGGAAAAAGAACAAACAAAGGAGTAGCTATGAAGCTGTGGGGAGGCAGGTTTAGCAAAGATACGGATCAGCTAGTGGAGGGATTTACCGCCTCCATCTCTTTTGACCAGCGGCTGGCAGAGGAAGATATTGCCGGTAGCATGGCCCACTGCCGGATGCTGGGCAAACAGGGGATTATCAGTCCGGAGGAGACGGAGGCAATCTTGGCGGGCCTAGCGGAGGTCCAGGAGGAAATCCGGCGTGGAGAGCTTACATTTTCGCTGGCGCTGGAAGATATCCATATGCATGTGGAAAAAAGGCTGACGGAGATAATCGGGCCGGCAGGCGGCAAACTGCACACTGCCCGCTCGCGTAACGATCAGGTAGCTCTGGACATGCATCTTTATGTCAAAAAGGAAATCCTGGCGGTGTCCTCCCTTATCGCTTCACTCCAACAGGCTATCGTGGAGGTGGCTTCTGACAACCTGGAGGTCATCATGCCCGGTTACACTCATCTGCAACGGGCGCAGCCGGTACTGTTTTCCCACCATCTGTTAGCCTACTTTTGGATGCTGGAGCGGGACCGGGAGCGCTTCATGGACGCCTACAAGCGCGCCGACTGGTTCCCGCTTGGTGCCGGCGCTCTAGCTGGTACCACCTTCCCCATCGACCGTGAAATGGTGGCCGGGGAACTTGGGTTTTCCAGGCTTTATGAAAACAGCCTAGACGCCGTCAGTGACAGGGATTTTGTGGCCGAATTTCATTTTGCCGCTACTCTACTGATGGTGCATCTTAGCCGCTTGAGCGAGGATCTAATTCTCTGGAGCACCGCCGAGTTCGGTTTTGCTGTGCTGGACGATGCTTTTACTACCGGCTCCAGTATGATGCCGCAGAAGAAAAACCCGGATGTAGCCGAGCTCGTGCGCGGCAAGACAGGCCGTGTGCTGGGAAGCCTTGTGGGGCTGCTGACCATGCTCAAAGGGCTGCCCCTAGCTTATAACAAAGATATGCAGGAAGATAAAGAGGGTCTCTTCGATACTGTAGATACGCTTAAGATGAGCCTGACGCTGTATGCCGCGATGCTGCGCACGCTGAAAATAAACGAGGAGCGGATGTATGCCGCCGTGGCTGGCGACTTTGCTTCCGCTACCGACTTGGCCGACTACCTAGTGCGCAAGGGCTTGCCGTTCCGGGAGGCCCACGCGGTGGTGGGTGGCCTGGTGGGCAGATGCGTGGCCGAGGGACGGCAGCTGACCGACCTGACGGCCGGGGAAATGCAGGAGGCCAGCCCGCTGCTCGGTGCGGAAGCGCTTCCCTTGCTTTTGCCGGAAGCGTGTGTGGCAGCCCGCCAGGCACGCGGCGGCACCGCCCGCGAGGCGGTGGTTGAGCAGCTCAAAAGAGCCAGAGAACTGCTGGAATTATAAAATTTCGGAAAGGGAAAAGTTGCCGGGGAAAGGGAGAGCACGGACGGGAGTAATAATAGACGGGAGATGGTTCGCGGGTGTCTCAATGGTATAAGTTGGATGTTGAGGAAACACTGCAGTCCCTAGGCAGCTGCCGGGAGGGCTTGACAGCCGGAGAGGCAGAGGGTCGGCTGGCGCGCTACGGGCCAAATGAACTGAAGGAAAGAAAGAAAAAAACGGCCCTCATGATGCTCATGGGCCAGTTTAACGACTTTTTAATCATTGTACTTATTGCTGCCGCCATCATGGCCGGGCTGGCTGGCTCACCTAAGGACGCCATCGTGATTTTGGCGGTTGTTGTTCTCAACGCTATCATTGGCTTTATTCAGGAGCACAAGGCAGAGAAGGCTATGGCCGCCTTAAAGAAGATGGCGGCCCCTTCCGCTACGGTCATTAGGGAGAGGGGTTCGTTACAAATACCAGCGGCACTCCTAGTGCCTGGGGACATTGTCCTGCTTGATGCGGGCAGGGTGGTGCCGGCGGACATGCGTCTGGTGGAGGCGGCGCAGTTACAGGTGGAAGAGGCGGCGCTAACGGGCGAGTCAGTGCCGGTAGAGAAACATACCCGGTCTATCCCGGAGGAAGGACTGCCTCTTGGCGACCGGAAAAACATGGTTTATAACGGAACGATTGTTGTTGGTGGCCGTGGTGTGGGCGTGGTAGCGTTCACCGGCATGGAGACGGAAATCGGTAAAATCGCTACCATGCTGCAGGAGGAAGAGGAAGTTAGGACGCCGCTACAGAAAAGGTTGGCCGAGTTTGGCAAAAAGCTGGCTGGCGTAATCCTTCTTATCAGCGCTATCGTTTTCGCCATGGGCGTACTGCGGGGCGAGGACGTGGTGACTATGTTCCTGACCGGTATTTCGCTTGCTGTGGCTGCCATTCCCGAAGCTTTGCCCGCCGTTATCACCATCACGCTGGCGCTTGGCGCCAATAAGATGGTCCGTCAAAACGCCTTGGTTCGCAAACTGGCGGCTGTGGAGACTCTAGGCTCGGTTACCTATATCTGTTCCGACAAGACAGGTACGCTGACGCTTAACCGGATGGAAGTGGAGGTCGTCTACAGCGGAGGTGCTTTGGTGCCGTCTGAGGAGATAACTAATCATAGCCTGCTTCTGCAGGCTATGGCTCTCAGTAACGATGCCCATAACAGTGCTGGGGAGGAAGTTTTTGGCGATCCTACGGAAGTGGCGCTATACAATTTTGCCAGAAAGCACGGTTTCCATAAAAAAGAACTGGAGCAGCAGTACCCGCGCAGCGGGGAACTTCCTTTCGACTCGGATCGCAAGGCCATGACCACTTTCCATTGTGATTCTGACGGCCGGTGTTTTTCATTCAGCAAAGGTGCAGTGGAGGTGCTGGTGGAGAAGTCCGTTCTTGCTCTGACTGAAAATGGGCAGGGAGTCCTTGATAAAGAACAGGTTTTGCGGGTTGCCGCTGAAATGGCGGCCTCCGGCCTGCGCGTCTTGGCTCTGGGGATGCGATATTGGACGGAACAACCGGCCAATCTGCGGCCGGCAGAGGTAGAAAGCAACCTGATTTTGCTGGGGCTAGTCGGCATTATGGATCCGCCGCGGGAAGAGGCTAAAGCTGCGGTAGCCATGTGCCAGACGGCCGGCATCGTCCCTGTGATGATTACCGGAGACCACCCGTTGACGGCCGAAGTAATCGCCAGGCGGCTCGGTATTTTGAATGATGATTCCGCAGCTGTTATCACCGGCAGCGAGCTGGAGAGGATGCCCATGGCTGAATTTGCCAACCGTGTGGAGCAAATCCGGGTTTATGCCCGGGTGGCGCCGGAACAGAAGCTGAAAATTGTTAAGGCGCTGCAGGAAAAAAAGCAGTTTGTGGCCATGACAGGAGACGGTGTTAATGATGCCCCTGCCATTAAACGGGCTGATATCGGTATTTCCATGGGCATCACCGGTACCGATGTCACTAAAGAGGCCTCGGCCATAATTCTACTGGATGACAACTTTGCCACCATTGTCAAAGCGGTGCGGGAGGGCCGTCGCATTTATAACAATATCCTGAAGTTCATAAAATACAGCATGACGGCCAACGCCGGTACTATCGTAGCAATTTTTCTGGCGCCCTTTTTTGGCTTGCCGCTGCCGATGCTGCCCATCCAGATTCTCTGGCTGAATATGCTGACCGACAGCCTGCCGGGACTGGCGCTAGCGGCTGAGCCGGCGGAAAAGGATGTGATGCACAGGCCGCCGCGCCATCCGCAGGAAGGTGTTTTCGCAGGCGGCCGCGGCCGGTACATTGCCCGCTTTGGACTGTTAATCGGCTGTGCGGCGCTCGTGTTGCAGGCTTACGCCAGCAACAGCGGCATGGCCTGGCAGACGATGGTCTTCACTTTCCTGGTCTTAAACAGGATGGGCGTGGCTCTGTCTGTCCGCTCAGATTCTTTCTCTCTCTGGCAAATGGGTCTTTTGAGCAATAAGCCTATTCTGGGTGCTATACTGCTTGTTTTTGTAATGCAATTGGCTGCTGTTTACCTGCCGTTCTTTAATTTTATCTTTAATACCGAGCCATTATCGCTGGAGGAATTAATGATAGTACTGGCGGCTTCGCCGCTGACACTTCTTGCCGTAGAGGTGGAAAAGCTTTACATTCGCTGGCGCGCAGCGCCTCTACCAGCCGCCGGGGGCTAATAATTAAGAGGAGGTAAATATGGAAGAGATCTTACAGTCCCTGTTGCGGGGAGAAATTGACATCAACACTGCCAAACAGAAGCTCGATGTACTGCAAATTAAGAAAATTGGCGATGTGGCCAAGCTAGACGTCAACCGGGCTAGACGCACGGGAGCACCGGAAGCAATTCTGGCGCAGGACAAAGAGACAGAAGATGTGTGCCGGCTGTCATTGGCCATGGCGGAAGCGAGCGGCTATGCCCTGATTACCAGGGCCAAGGATAGCGACTTGGCCGCTCTGGAAAGAAGCGTACCGGAAGGGTATGAACTGGAAATTAATCGTCAGGCTAGGACCTGTATCCTCAAGCGCCAAGGGTATATCTTTGCGCAAACTGGCCGGATCGGCGTGCTGGCTGCCGGGACGGCCGACATCGGTGTGGCGGAAGAAGTCATTACCACTGCCCGGGTTATGGGCTGCGAGGTAGTCAAAGCTTTTGATGTAGGAGTGGCCGGCATCCACCGGCTGTATGAACCGCTGACGGAAATGCTAGAGCAAGGCGTGTCTGCCATTGTGGTGATAGCGGGGATGGATGCGGTGTTGCCCATTGTTGTATCTAGTCATGTCAGCGTGCCGGTCATCGGTGTGCCGACATCCGTAGGCTATGGCATGGGCAAGGACGGTGTGGCCGGTCTCCTGACCATGCTGCAGACGTGTTCCCCGGGTCTGGCAGTGGTCAACATAGACAACGGGTTTGGTGCCGGTGTCTTTGCTTCGCTGATTGCCAGGCAAGCCAAAAAGATTTAAAGTCTGCCGCTGCGTAGGATGGCAAAGAGCAGCCAGACGGCCATGATCCCTGCGAGGATAAAGCCGGCTTCAATAATCGGTAGCCGCCATAGCAGCGTTTCGCCGGTGATGCCGGCTACCAGGCCGGAGCCAATAATCAAGCCGGCCATAGTCATGCTGAAAGCAAGCAGGATAATGCTGAAAGAAAGACGGTTTATCTGCTTGTCTAGGTGGGAGAAAAGTTTGTCTAAGTCGGGGTAATTAAGTTGCAGCGGGAATCCTTCGACGTCGGTACGTTCCAGTATTTCACCCAGCCGGCGCGGCAGGGAAAAGAAAAATTCACCGGCTTCAGTGGCCTGTTCCGTAAGCGTTTCGCGGATGGCTGGCAGCGAAAGCCTCTCACGCGCCAGCTCTCCGGCATAGGGCTTGAGCAATTCAACCAGTTTGAGTTCTGGCGCCAGGTCTTCAACTACGCCTTCCAATGTCATCAACGTCTTACCGAGTATGGTAAACTCGGCTGGGATGCGGATCTGGTGCTCAAAGGCGAGAACAAAAACTTCCCGTACGGCTCGTCCCAAGTTGATCCCACGTAAGGGGAGGTCCAGATATTTTTCCATCAGCCTCTCTACGTCGTGGCGCAGCGCTTTGCGGTCGACTCGCCGGGAGATGAACCCCATGTCGGTGAGGGAGGAGACAAGCAGACGCGCGTTACGGTTAACTATGCCCAGCAAGAGGAGGGTGAACTGGCGGCGGCGCGAACCCCTCATCTTGCCGACAATGCCGAAATCCATGAAGACCAAACGTCCATCGCCGGAAACGGCCAAGTTACCGGGATGCGGGTCGGCATGGAAGAACCCATTGATGAAAATCTGCTCGAACATAATATCGACGAGCAGGCGGGCGATTTGCGCGCGGTCGTGGCCTGCTGCCTCTAGGCTGTTCGGCTGGTTAAATTTAATGCCGCACACTTTTTCCATGGTCAGGACGGCAGCGGAAGTCTGCCCAGTATAAATACGGGGTATAATCACGTCTTTCCTGAGCCGCAGGTTTTCCCGGATACGCAGTGCGTTTTCAGCTTCGTTGCGGAAGTCCAGTTCTTCCAGGACAGCGCGCTGCAGCTCCTGCACCACAGCGCTTGTGCGGTAGACTTTGCCCCATACTGTATGGCGGTCGGCAAACCGAGCCACTTCCAGCAGGATTTCCAAGTCGGTTTCCATCTGAACGCTGATTCCGGGACGCCGGATCTTGACGACTACTTCCGTGTCGTCCGGCAACCGAGCACAGTGGACTTGTCCGATGGAAGCAGCTGCCAGCGGCTCGGCTGAAAAGGCGGCGTAAATTTCATTCCAGGGACGACCCAGTTCCTGTTCGATAATGGCGGCGGCTTCCGTGAAAGGGAAGGGGGGCACCTCATCCTGCAGCCGTGAAAGCTCTTCAAGGATGTCGCGTGGTACCATGTCCGGCCGAGTCGAGAGCAGTTGGCCAAATTTTACAAAGGACGGACCAAGGTCTAAAAGCAGCAGGCGCAGACGCTGGGCGCGTGACAGGTGTAGCAGGGCACGCTCGCTTTCTGCGGTGCGTCGAACGGACGGAAGCAAACCGGTCAGACCAAGCTGAGTCAGAATGTGTCCGAAGCCGTGGCGCGCCACGCTACGAGCTATCTGCCGGTAGCGTTTTAGGTGACGGTAACGCGTAATATCCACCCCCTGCTGAAGTGTTTGCTAGTATTATTATGACTGTGCAGGAAAACCATGTCAAGAAAATAGGCAAAATGGCGGGTAGTCTTGCAAAAGGCGGGGTGCTTATTTTGCGGGAATATGTGATAAGATAACAGCGAGGTGGCGAAAAAGTGGAAAAAGATGAATTGCTGCAGCTTATTAGGTCAAGCCTAGAGGGAGGACGCTTACCCTGCGTTGCCGCCTTCCGGCTAGCCACAACGCACGGACTGCCGTTGAGCGTGATTGGTCAGGTCTGCGACGAAGCGCAGATTAAAATCACAGGCTGTCAACTGGGTTGTTTTTAATATTATGCTGAGAGTACTGAGCGTGACGGAAGCAAGAGAAAAAGTGTTGGCCAGCGTGGCGGCCTGTCCTGTAGCAGAAATCGTCGGTATTGCTGGAGCGGTCGGTCGCGTCTTGGCCGGGTCGCTCACGGCACCGGGGGATTTGCCGCCTTTTGCCCGTGCTACAATGGACGGGTATGTCGTGGCCGCACGCGATACTTTTGGGGCGACCGAGTCCATGCCGGCCCTTTTGACGGTAGCCGGGGAGATCTTAATGGGCTGCCCATCCACCGTTCCTCTTGGCTCTGGTCAGGCGGTACGTATCGCTACAGGGGGCATGCTGCCGGCAGGCGGCGACGCGGTGGTGATGGTGGAGCACACAGAACTGCTGGAGGCCAGGACAGTGGCTGTTGGCCGGTCGGTCGCTCCCGGAGAAAATGTCATTGACTGCGGCGAAGACTTACAGGCTGGAGAAGCAGTGCTGCCGGCCGGTCATCGTCTGCGTCCCCAGGATAGCGGTGTACTGGCAGCCTTGGGTTATGTGACGGTAGCTGTGAACCGGCGTCCGCGGGTGGCCCTTATCTCTACCGGCGATGAACTCGTCCCGCCGGAGACGGAGCCGGCTCCGGGACAGATTCGTGACGCCAACTCGGCTCTTTTGGCGGCTCTCGTTCGTCAGGCCGGTGCGGAGCCTATGCTGCTTGGCATTGTGCCTGACAGGGAGGAAGCGCTTTTTGCTGTCCTGCAGGAGGCCGCAAGTTTGGACTGTGTTATTCTCTCCGGCGGCAGTTCGGCCGGAACCCGGGACCTGACGGCTACGGCTATAGATCGGCTTGGTCGCCCCGGGGTGCTGTTTCACGGTGTGTCCATGCGACCTGGCAAACCGTTTATATTTGGCGTAGTGGACAATAAGCCTTATTTTGGTCTTTCCGGCAACCCTACCTCCGCACTGGTAGGTTTTTTGCTGCTTGTCCGTCCTCTGCTTTGGCAGTTGGCAGGCGCTGCGGAGCAGCCTCTCTGGCTTTCGGCCCGGGTAGAGCGCAGCCTATCTTCCGCCAGCGGGCGGGAGGATTATTTTCGGGCCTATGTTTATGATCAAGGCGGCGAGTTTTGGGCCAAGCCAGTAATGGGCCAGGCCGGACTGCTTTCTACCATGCTGCGCGGTAACGCGCTGTTGCGTATTCCGCAGCACTGCGAAGGTGTGGAGGCCGGGGAAAAAGTGGCCGTCTTGCTGCTATAAAACTCCGAGGTGAACTGGAATGAAAGAGAAACGACATCGTTATCTGCACAATGTGACGGTGGAGGAAGCCCAGCGCCGCTTTCTTGACCGGGACTGGCCCTCTTGCGGCGAGGAGACGCTGCCGGTGGACCAGTCCGTCGGACGGATCACTTCCCGACCCGTGTTTGCGCGCCTCTCCTCTCCCCATTACCATGCTGCCGCGATGGATGGTGTAGCTGTCCGGGCCCGTGATACCGCCGGCGTCAGTGAAACGAGGCCTAAGCGACTGCTTCTTGGAGAGCAGGGCGTACCGGTGGACACCGGCAATCCGCTGCCTGCAGGGTTTGACGCTGTGATCATGGCCGAAGAGCTGGTGGAGGTCGGACAGGAGGTGGAGATTACCGCGCCGATAGCGCCATGGCAACATGTCCGACCCATCGGGGAGGATTTTGTCGCTACGGAAATGCTGCTTTCTTCCGGCCGCCACCTCCGTGGATTCGAGGCCGGGGCGCTGCTGGCCGGCGGAGTGGACACCGTGGTGGTCCGGCGGCGGCCACGTGTGGCCATCATCCCTACGGGGCAGGAGCTGGTGCCGCCTGGGACGACTCCTGCTCCCGGGCAGGTGATTGAGTACAACTCGGCCATCCTGTCGGCGCTCGTTGCCGAATGGGGCGGGGAGGCGGCAGTACAGGAGGCAGTGGCTGATGACCTGCCGCTGCTTCGGGAAACAACAGCAGTTGTAGCCCGGGAGCATGATGTGGTGCTGATCATCGCCGGCTCTTCCGCCGGGCGCCGGGACTACACGGCGGAGGCGGTGGCTGCCCTTGGTGAAGTGTTTGTGCATGGTGTAGCGGTCAGGCCCGGCAAGCCTGTTATTCTCGGCATGGTGGCAGGCAAGCCGGCTATCGGGGTACCGGGCTACCCAGTTTCTGCGGTAGTGGCCCTCGAGCTTTTTCTGCGACCGTTGCTCTATCGTCTGCAGGGCTTACTTGTACCGCCACGGCCGCTGCTCCGGGCGGTCTTTTCCCGCCAGCTCGTTTCCACCCTCGCTGCTGAAGAGTGGGTTCGGGTCAAAGTAGGACTGGTGGGCGGTGTCTATGTGGCCACACCACTGGCACGCGGCGCCGGAGTTACTACTTCATTGGTCCGGGCGGACGGGATGGTGCGTATCCCTCAGCAGCAGGAGGGCCTGCTGGCGGGAGAGGAAGTGGCTGTGGAGCTTTGGCGTTCGCAGGACGCCATTGACCGCTCCGTGGTCTGTTGCGGTAGCCATGACCTGACCCTAGATCTGCTGGGCGACCTTTTCAGCCGTCGCCACCCCGGCTTTTCCCTGTCTTCAGCACCGGTGGGCAGTACCGCAGGTTTGATGGCGTTGCGCCGTGGGGAGGCACACTTGGCCGGAATACATCTGCTTGATGAGGAAAGCGGCGAGTACAATATCCCTTTTCTGGCGCGGTTTCTGCCGGGTGTTCCGGTATCTCTGGTGACACTGGTGGAGAGGGAACAGGGACTGATGGTGCTCCCCGGTAATCCGAAAAAAATCTATAGTGTGGAGGACTTGAGCCGGCAGGACGTTGCTTTTATAAACAGGCAGCGCGGTGCCGGGACGCGTCTGTTGCTGGAGGCGTGGCTGAAAGAGAAAAATATTCCTCCGGAAGCCATCAGTGGCTACGACCGCGAGGAATACACCCACCTAGCGGTAGCGGCAGCGGTGGCTGCCGGCTCAGCAGATACCGGACTGGGAGTTTTCGCCGCTGCCCGTGCTATGGGCCTTGACTTTATTCCGCTGGCTAAGGAGCGATATGATCTGGCTATCCCAGCAGCTCGCCTAGCTGAAGATGGCGTGATCAGGCTGCTGGAGGTGGTCCGATCGGAAGAATTCCACCAGGCGGTGGTATCCATGGGAGGGTATCATGTGGATAGGACCGGGCAGCTCATTTATCGAGCATAAGGAGGCTGGAAGCAGCAATGGCTGAATTTACCGTGGC
>JAGXSQ010000027.1 GCA_018333395.1 Dethiobacter sp. | reverse complement strand
GCTTGCGTGAACACCTGCGCGGCCACCCGCAGGTGGCCGCCATGCGCCTCGGGCAGGCGTTCGAAGGCGGCATTGGTGTAACGGTTGTAACGCTAAAATAAAGTCTACGTGGCTGTCTTAGCGACTGTTTTGGGCATTGTTACTGCTGGTTGGATTCTATCGCGTTTCTGTTGCTGTTTCTCCTGCGGTAACGGTGACAGTGACGGCAGGAGACCTGACCCCTTGGGCGTTGACAGCGAAGACCCGGTAACTGTAGACGCCGGGCGCGGTCACGCTGTCGATGAAGGAAAAGGCGGCCACCGGTTCTGCTGTTAGTGGTTGATACGCTGTTTGCCCAGGGCTCTGCCGATGGATGAGAAAGCCTGTCTGTTGGCCGTCAGATGGTAGCCAGCTAAGCAGGATGGTTCCATCCTGCTTATATTGGGCGGACACGTCGCGAGGCGCGGCCAGACTAGTGGTATGGATGTTACAGGGCGCGGTGGGCGGCTTTTGCCTGGCATCTGCGGGGACACGACCAACAGGGCCGCCTTTCCATCTGGCATCGGTGGTAAGGTAGGCGGGTCGGTTCAGGAAGACTCTTTTTATCGTGCTGCCCGGCGGGCAGAATTGGGTAGCCAGCCTACCCGAGTCCCGGCAGACTTCTACCTCCACATGAATGTCGCATATTTCGGTAGGTAGTTGGTCGTGGGGGAAAAAATCGGAGACAATGTTGGCCGGAGGGCAATATGGTCCGGGGCGCTTGCCGGACTTATTGCAGACGGCTATAGCAGGGCTGATGGAGGCGGGGCGTGGAAATTCGCGCACCGCCAATCCTTCATGGGCGGCAATCATGATGGGGTTGAGGAACGCGGGGCTCAGTTGCCAGGGACGAGGCACAGCGCCATCGTTTTTATCGTAACCAATCCAAAATACGGCCACGATGTCGGGCGTGTAAGCAGCTAACCAGCCGTCGCGGGAATTATCGCTGGTGCCGGTTTTGGCGGCTACAGGGCGGCCGATGCGTAAGCGTGTGGCTGTGCCTACACGGACAACATCCTGCAGGATGTTGGTCGTCAGATAAGCCGCCTCTGGGCTGAGAACCGCCTCCGACCTAGGAGTATGCTCGTAGAGTACTTTACCGTTACGATCTTCAATCCTCAGCACGGAAACAAGGTTAGTCCGGATACCCTGGTTGGCTAGCACGGCGTAAGCCTGGACGGTGTCAATAACTCTAAGTCCCGTAGTCAGTCCACCGACTACGGCGGGAAGGTTGTAGTCATGGTTGGCGCGGCCGGGGCCTGGGCGGACAAGCGTGGAGATACCCATCCTAGCAGCATAGTCCATTCCTTTTTCAATGCCCAGCTGTTCAAAGAGCCGGATAGCGGGCAGGTTCAGAGAGCGGATAAGGGCATAGCGCGCTGTGACTAGGCCCTCGAACACGTTGGCAAAGTTCTCCGGGGCATAGTCAGGCTGACCGGATCTTTGCCAGATAGCGGGCGCATCGTCCAGAATAGTGCTTGGAACGGCAAGTCTCTCCTCGAAAGCAGGTGCGTAAGCCATGATGGGTTTTAAGACCGAACCGGCGGGGCGTGTGGCAGCTACGGCCCGGTTAAAGGCGAGTTGGACACCCCGTTCATAATGACGCCCACCGACGAGAGCCTTGATATGGCCAGTCTGGGGATCGGCGACTAATACGGCCGCTTGTGGCTGAAGTGGTTGGCCAGCCACTGCGGCGGTGCGGGTGCGCGGGTAAAGCCGGTCATTGTTTAAAGTATCTTCGGCTACCTGCTGGGTTCTTGGGTCGAGTGTGGTATAGATCCTGAGCCCACCGCGGTAAAGGGAATCTTCGTAGCCCGGCAGATTACTTAAAATTTCCATGACCTGGAGTTTGACGTGGTCGGTAAAAAAAGGGAAAGGACGTTTCGGAAGAGGGGCCAGCCAGGTGTCGTCCTCTATTCTCTGTTCCGTTTCTTGCAACGCCTGCGCGACATCTCCTCTGGTAATTTTTCCTAATTCAGCCATGCGCGACAGAATCAAACGTTGTCTTTTTTGCGCTTCATCCAGATTGCGGCGAGGAGAATACCTGCCCGGCAAGTTTGGGATGCCAGCCAACATGGCCGCCTCAGCCAGAGTGACGTCAGCGGCGCTTTTGCCAAAATACGTCCTGGCAGCAGCCTCCACACCATAGGCGTTAAAATCAAAGAAAATTAAATTAAGATAAAATTCCAGGATTTCATCTTTGGTAAAGCTTCTTTCTAGGTGAAAGGCCAGATAAAGCTCCTGTATTTTTCTTCCAATCGTTTTGTCATGCGTTAGAAAAGCTGTTTTGGCCAGCTGTTGAGTGATGGTGCTGCCGCCTTGCACACCGAAGTCTCGTTCGCGTACTGTAGCGTAGACGGCGCGCATAAACGCCTCCGGGTCAAAACCGATATGACGGTAAAAACGCTCGTCCTCAATGGCAATAAAAGCCTGAATCAGGTAGGGCGAAATTCTATCTAGCGGCACGAGAATTCGGTTCTGCGCACCGGACAGCTTTGCTATCTCAACCCCGTTCCGGTCAAAGATAAAGGGTGTTTCGGGTGGAGTCATAACTATATTAGGATCAAATTTCGGCGCGTTATCTAAGTAAGCATCTACAATTGTATATGTAGACACGGTGGCAACGAGCGAAATGAACAAAAAAGCAGTCAATAACATTCGTCTTAGGCGGTGGGAGAAAAAGAATCGCTTTTTTTTGCCGGGATTGCGGTTGGAAAGCGCTTTCTTTCTTTGGGTGGGGTTAGCCATGTTCTGCTCCTTCTCCTCAAAATGATTCTTTGTGCCAATTATACCACAAAGTGTTGATAGCAGTAAATCCGTCTGCTGCAGCCATATTTCTTGGCAGCAATTAAAATACGCCAGGTGTACGGCGGCCTTTGGCGGATAGAGCAGTCGTTTTGGATTATGAAAACGGACCTTTATGCCAGGCCCGTTTTCGTCAGCAAGAATGAGCACATCCGCGCACGTTTCCTGATCTGCTTCGTCGCGCTCCTCATCATCCGCATCATTGCAGGAGGTGTTCAACAAATTCCTGAAGAAAATATCACCGTAGCATAACAAAATTCATACACGAGCCAACCGCGAAAAAGTCCATAGTTTCAACGACTATGGGCCTCTCACCTTTTTTCGGAAGCCTCGTTTTTTTGACTCGTTAGAAAGGGAATTTCCTGGCCGGTATTGAAATAGATAGCAACTTCTGCCGCCCTGTACAGTTTATTGTCGCGCATTTATGATTCAACCCCAAAAAGGTACTTTTCAGCAAACTACAGTCGTTTATCTTCCTCATGCTCCATTATTCTAGCCCGTGCGAAAATGTTTTTAGTTGATTTAGGCTTTTTGGGTTTGAATCACTTATTAGAAACATAAAAAGCTACAGCCCCCGTTACAGCGCCATCCAGATCCGGACCAGAGGCGGGCTGGACGCGTATCAATAAAAATCCCCCTGCCGGGGAAATTTGAGAGAGGTGAATGGGTAATGAATACAGTCATTCATGGTGTTACCTTGGAATGCGTTAAGGGGGATATTGTGGCGCAGGCGGATATCGCTGCGGTAGTCAATGCCGCCAACGCCGAATTACGTCCGGGAGGAGGCGTGGATGGAGCAATACACCGTGCCGCCGGCCCGGGACTGGCCAAAGAATCCCGCCCTCTTGCGCCTATTGCGCCGGGCGAGGCAGTCATCACCGGCGGACATTCCTTGCCGAACAGCCATGTCATTCACTGTCTCGGTCCGGTTTACGGCACCGACAAGCCGGAAGACATGCTGCTGGCCAACTGTTATAGCAACGCATTAACGCTCGCTGAGCAACACGGTCTTGATTCAGTCGCTTTCCCCGCCATCTCTACCGGCGTTTTCGGCTACCCGGTCAGGGAAGCGGCGGAGGTGGCCTTTAAAACAATTATTGCCGCACTCCCCAAACTGCGGCACGTCAAAAAGATTCGCTTCTGTCTGCACAGCGACGAGGCGCTCAGGATTCACAGCGAGACCCTATCCCGCCTTGTATCTTAAGCTTTTTGTCATTTAGCCGGGTAAACCATGATTATAGTAAGAGGGAAATATACGGGGAGGGAATAAGATGGAATGTCATGTTAAGGCAAACTCAGACAAATGCAATTGCACCTATGAGCCGTGCAGTCGTAAGGGCAAGTGTTGCGAATGTCTCTTTTATCACTGGGGTAACCGGGAGCTTCCGGCATGTTTTTTCCCTGCTGATGTCGAAAGAACCTATAACCGCTCTCTGCGCCGGTTCATTGAAGTTTACAGTAAATGAATTCTTCCCCTGTTTCCCGTGGCCAGCTGATTGAATTAAATATCGACGATTTAAATAATAAGGGTGAAGGTGTCGGCCGCTATCACGGCTTTACCGTTTTTGTGCCCGGTACGGTAGCCGATGACCAGATCACGGCAAGCGTCCTGTCAGTGCAAAAAACTTATGCCAGGTCGCTGCTGCATTCTGTTTTGCGTGCCTCGCCCCACGTTGAGACGGTAGTATTGATGTCAAGAGTTTAGAACAGGGTGTCTGGAAATGCTTGAAATAAGGGGATTTGAGTTTTTCAATCTGGAAACTAGGGCATAAAAAACGTGGTTTAATTGCCCCGTGGAAACATAGATTTTGAGTACGTTTTTCATTCCGTATCCGTCCGGCGCAGCCGTTCCTCTATATCGCGGCCACCGTACATGATACGGACTACCACGACGGTTTTCCGCTCTTCAACCGACAGATAAAATGCCAAATATCGGTCGATTGGCAAAACCCGGAGCCCCTTGCTCTCCCAGGGTTCTTTTTCATAAAGCGGACAGCGCAACGGACTCTGGCTCAACTTTGCGACCGCTTCCATGATACGCCTTGCCTGTTTTTTCGCTATTTCCGGCTCAAGCAGGGAAAACGCTATATACTCGTAGATTCCCCGCAGGTCACGTTCGGCTTGTTCGGTGTAGACCACTTCCCAGACGCTCATACGCCGTAATCGCGACGCATCCGGTCCGCAACGCTGTCTGCCGAAGCAACCCTGCCGGCGGCCAGGTCAGCGAGCCCTCTCTCAATTTCCGCATTTAACTGCTCTTCGCTGAGGTTGCCCAGGGATAGCGGCTTACTTTGCGGGAGCTTTATCTCAAAGGGAATTCCCCGCTGTAACACGACCTGACGCAGAAAAAGCCCGATGGCGTTTGACATCGGAATCCCGAGCTGATCTAGTACCTTTTCAGCCTGCTCTTTAATCTCAGGCTTAACGCGCGCGGATACATTCGATGTTCTTGACATGGCGAACACCTCCTTACGCATTATTGTATTCGATTGTATTGCAATATGCAAGCAGTTGCCAAATTTACAGAACTTCTTAAACTAGCGAAACATGTTGTATTATATAAAAGCGGTGGTCTGGAAATTGATGCCATGCTTATGTCTTGGTGAGCAAATTGCTGCCGGCAGAGCACATGAAGTGCCATTCTGGTTGATCGAGTCACATTGCAAGGCTGATCTAAGTCATGCAATCGCTTATGCAACGAGAGTTGTTGCGAAAGTGCAGGAGCAAGCCCGCCGCATGTTCCCCGTCGTGAAATCAGAGATTTAAAGTGCCCATATCCTATAGCCCGTTATGTGAATGTTATAATCGTGCTATTTATGTTGACAATATCGCACATAATGCGTATCATAAAAATGAGTCAAACACACTGATTAAGAAGGGAGTCCTTGCCATGATTATTACTGCCACAGAGTTGAAAGCAAATATCGGCAAATACCTTCAGCTCGCCGAAACGCAGGATATAATTGTCACTAAAAACAACAAACCGATTGTGAAGATGACAGGCATACAAGAAAACAGGCTTGAAATCCTAGATAGCCTTGTGGGCATCATTGAGGACGACGGGTACACGCTTGAAGACGCCAGAAGAGACAGGTTGGCAAAACAATGAGAGTATTGATTGATACAAATATCGTTCTCGACGTCTTGTTGCGTCGAGCTGTTTTTTTTGACGCGTCATACAACGTGCTGAAGCTGTCCGCACTTGGCAAAACTGAATTTAGTGTAACGGCCGGCGCCATAACCGACGTTTACTATTTCCTGCTCAGGGCGAACAAAGATGCCGGAAAATCGAAGGAGGCCATCATTCGGCTTGTGAATCTTGTTACTATCGCCGATACAACCGGCCCCGATATTATGAATGCTTTATCAAGTAAAATGCTAGATTTTGAAGATGCTGTGGTCGGGGCAATAGCTAAGAGAATCAAGGCCGAGTGTATTGTTACCCGCAATACGAAAGATTTCAGCAATTCACCGGTCCCGGCAATTGACCCAAAGGATTTTCTCGCTCAGGTTTCTGATGTTAAATAAAATAATTTAGTCTGTTACGAGTCAGTTTTTTAAGCAGACAAACATGGTCATGGGGTATTCGCTTTCCTCTAACAGGTCGGCATCGTACGGGTGGTCGAGGCGCGGTTCCCTGCTCTGCAGGCGACGGCGTCAAAGGTATCGTTCAGTTGGACGTAGCGCATATCTCCCAGGTGGTAAGTTACCTCAGGGTTAAGCTTCCCGGCTGCCTCCAGCAGGCCGGTTCTGATGTCCACGCCGGTAACCAGGAGGAAGAGGCTTTTAGAATGCTTGGAAAATATCAAGGTTATGGGATACTGCTTATTATGACAGGTTTGCTTTTATCGCTGCCTTTGCGGGCCGGAGCTACTGTGCCGGTGTCTGCCGGGTACGAAGGACCGGGAGGGACGGTTTTTGTTGCGATGCATTACGAGGATGTAAGTCCCGTCGTACCGCTGCAGGTAAAACTCGAGCAGGATCTAATCGCCATCGAGGAGGTTTTCAAAACCCTGCAAAGGGAGGGAAAGCTCGACCCTGATTTCCCGAAGCTGGTTATCGTTGCCACAAAATATTTCAAACTGGAAAGCAGGCACCGGTGATTTAATCAGGTGACGGGTTTAGGGCATAAGCTAATCCTAGCGACGTTGCTGCCTCGCCCATTTTCTTGTCAAGCGTCCATAGCGCAGTGTCAGTCAAAAGAGCTGCGGCAAGCAAATGCATATCGATATACCCCAGCCCTTTTCCCATGAGGCTGTGATTATTAATAAAATTCATTACCTCATCATGCTCCGCAGTGGTGACCAGGGGAAGCGCGCAAAGATAAGAGAGTATCTCGGCTCTATTCTTGAGATTTCCACAGGCCAATTCTCCGATGATGAAGGCGTGGCTCGCGGCATGACCGTTACACAACAATTTTTCGAGGCCGATCTTCCCATCGCGCAGGTGTGCTACCCACACTGATGTATCAACAAGCACCATCTACTCGTCTCCTGTTCTTCTCCGGGGGATCATCTCCAACTTTTTCTCGGTTCCCCCAAGTTTCGCCAGTCTCTTGCCACATTCTATGGCAATTAACGCTTCGAGGCCAAGTCTGACCAAAGACGTCTTCTCTTTAATGCCGGTTAACTTCTCCGCTCTTTCAAGCAACCGGTCATCAATATTTAAGGTTGTCCTCATCCAAATTCCCCCTCACTTATACGCAATATCATATGCATTAATATGCACTATTTATGTCTGATTGTCAAGAGAAGAAGCAGGTATACCGTAGGATTCGGGCGCCAAAGACGGCAGGCAGTGTACCAGAAAGAGCGATCCGGCAAAGGTCGTGCCTTTATGTAGAGCTTTACATAACGGCACGACCCATCTTAGTATAGCGCTTGTGATGAAGGCCTGCTACGCCGGATTCAATATGCGGTTCTTTACAGCGGTCAACCTGGCAAACGAGCTGGCGGGTGGATCACATTTTTCTTGACAATCGCAGTTTCTTTAGTCTTTAAAGATCAGCTATTTTTGCATCTGCATTATTGCATATAAACCTGCGTTTTGTTAAGATAGCAGTAAGAAAAGAAACTCTTACCTGGGAGGTATTACTTACTATGAAGCCTACCAAAATGACATCCAAGGGGCAAATAACCTTACCATCTGAACTTAGGAAAAAACTAGCTCTGCAGCCCGGAGACAAGGTTCAGATTGCCGAAAGTCCTCATGGCTACATTGTTAAAAAATATGCCGCTCCTTCTCCGTTTACGCAGTATATTGGCTTTTTGCAGAAGAAACAACGAACAGACGATATAATAGAAGAGCTTCGCAGCAAATGATCATCGCTATTGACACTAATATCATCCTGGATATCCTTCTGCCGGACCCGGTTTACGCAGAGGCCTCTAAAATGCTGTTGGACAAGGCTTTTAATCTTGGCGGGTTCGTATTGTGTGAGGCCGTGTATGCCGAGGTGGCAACCCAGTTTCCTTCTTACGGCGCCTTGCGTGATTTTCTGCTAAAAACACGCCTACGACTGTTCCCTTCCGAAGAAAATTCGCTATGGCTTGCCTCTCAGGCCTGGGGACGTTACACAAAACAGAGGGGCAGACAACTGCAATGCCCGCAGTGCGGGGCAAAAACAAGCATAAACTGTTCCTGTGGCGCCAATTTATCTGCAAGGCAGCATATTCTCAGCGATTTTTTGATTGGGGCCCACGCGCAAATTCAGGCAGATACCCTCTTGACACGCGACCGCGGCTTCTATAATACATATTTCCCTGAATTAAACCTAAACTTGCAGCGGAGCAGTTTATAAGCTGCTCCGTGTCGGCAGCCTGTCTGCCAGTTATTTTAATATCCGCATGCGCTTTCAGAAAAGCGCAGATTTTTTCGACATTTTCAGATCCGGTTGTTGAGGATTGCTCCATGTTGCTGCAAAATTATGGTATAATGATTTTGTCAACTTCACTTCTTCGGAGGGACTTATTATGTTGCCGGGCAACCTTCATAAATTTTTCTGGGAACATCCCGTTGACACACTTGATGAAGACAGGTACAAAGGCTTTGTTATTGAGCGCCTGCTGGAACACGGTGACGATGAGGCTGTCAGATGGATATTTCGCCGCTATGAGCGCGCGGATATCCTGGAAGTCGTACAGTCCAGCCGCCGTCTCTCCCGCAAGACGGCTAATTTCTGGAAAAATTGTTTCCGGCTCAGGGAGGAGGATGTCTTATGTTTACGGGAGTCGTCTCCGCAGCACAGCTTGCACTCCTGGATCGATTAAAAGAACAAAGGCTGCTTGCCGCCCTTTACCGCATTAAGCCTCGGAGTGCGTCGGGTCGCTCTCCAGCGTAGCCCTCTTTGCGCCGCAGCTTAATTGTTGCCATTTTGATAGGTGTTTATACGGGTGTGCAAAACGATTGTCAAGCTCGCTGGGGGCAGTACCCAGCGGCAAGACAGTGTATTTTGAAAGTTTCTCCATGAACCATGTGAGTGGATAGTATGGATGATATGGAAAACCCCCAGGGAAGGTGGGCTGGGTTTACGTTGCGTGTCCGCGCTGCCGGGCAGTGTAGTGGGTTGGCGGTTTCACTAATGCTGTGGGTAGCGGCAATAGATGTCGCTCCTCGCGGGGTGTTTGAGAAAAGGAAGTTCTTGCGACCGGTGAAGAAGGGTGTCGTGTTTCTTGCAGTATCTATCTATTGCCTTGCCAAGCGACCTACTCTTTGCTCATCAATCGTCAATTTGTCTTGTTTAGGGAAAAGAAGATGGTTTTCGATCGAGTTGGTATATGTGATGGTATTAGGGTGTCAAGGGCGGAGGAATAAGATATGGTTAATTTGGAGGTAATTTTTATAAAAGCAACAATTACTGTATTTATCTTGCTGGCAGCAGGTTTATTTTTTTCAGGTTATGGCCATTGGCTTGCTGAGCCAGCTGTGTTTATAAATATAACGCCCCAGGAAGCAAGAAGCAGGCTGGAGCAAGAAAGCGGGCTTATTTTGCTGGACGTGAGAACTCCGGCTGAATATTTGGAGCGGCATATTCCGGGAAGTCTGTTAATTCCGGTGGACCGACTGGAGCAAGATGCGTTGTCATTGATGCCTGACAGGCAAGCAACGATATTTATCTACTGCCGCAGCGGCAGGCGCAGTGTAACTGGGGCAAATATTTTGTTAAAGTTGGGTTACAGAAGTGTATACAATCTTGGTGGTATCATTGACTGGCCATTCGAGACAACGGACGGAACAGTAAAGTAAAGGGGGAGGAAATAAGTTTGCTGAAAAAGTTCAGTGTGCGCACTGCCGGCCGCTCGCAGCTGATTAATATAACGGGGCAGGTGCGGGAGGCCATCCGGCAGTCCGGGGTTCGTGACGGCCTTGTCACTGTGTACTGTCCCCATACGACGGCCGGTATAACTGTAAACGAGGGGGCTGACCCTGATGTGGCCGGGGATTTTTTGCGGTACCTGGATAAGCTATGCCCGTGGGAGCATCCGTCGTATCGTCATAGCGAGGGAAACACGGCGGCTCACCTTAAAGCAAGCATTGTCGGTACTGCACAGGCGATTCCGGTGGTTGAAGGGGATTTAGCGCTGGGTACCTGGCAGGCGGTATTCTTCTGCGAATTTGACGGCCCACGGGAGAGAATGATTTTGGTTAAAACGATTGCAGGATGAAAATTTAGCTGACCTGCTGCAGATCCGGGAATATTCATGTGGTGGGAAATAATGTCACCAAGAGTTGAATTCCATGTGTGATATGATGGTGGTTTTGGGCCCTGATTGGTTTTGGCGGGCTGCTATACCATTCTTATTGGCGGCGTCAGACCAGGCTGCTGCAGCGATATTTCTTGGCAGCGGTTAATCTTTATGCTAGAATGGTTGAGAACTATCACAGGCACCTGTGAGGGGAAGATGGGGGTTAGCGAATGGAAGCACGGCAGCAATTTGAAATTATCAAGAATAATACCGCTGAGATAATTTCCGAGGAAGAATTGTTAAGCAAGCTTAAGCGATCCGTGTCTACGGGTGTCCCGCTTCGCATCAAACTGGGCCTAGATCCTTCCGCCCCTGATCTGCACCTTGGTCACGCGGTTGTTCTGCACAAGTTGCGGGAGTTTCAGCAACTTGGCCACCAAGTCATCATTATTCTGGGCGACTTTACGGGGCGTATTGGCGACCCCACCGGTCGCTCTGAGACACGTCGGCAGCTTTCTGACGAAGAAGTGCTGTTCAACGCCGCCACCTACAAGGAACAGGTGTTTAAGATTCTGGAGCCCGGCAAGACGGAAGTAGTTTTTAACAGCGAGTGGCTGGCTAAGCTTAATTTTGCTGATGTTATCCATCTTGCTTCCAGATATACTGTGGCTAGGATGCTGGAGCGCGAGGATTTTGCCAGGCGGTACCATGAGCATCAGCCCGTCAGCATTCACGAGTTTTTCTATCCGTTGATGCAGGGCTACGACTCGGTAGCGTTGCGCGCTGACATCGAGTTTGGCGCCACGGAGCAGAAGTTTAACTTGCTAATGGGCCGTCATCTGCAGCGAGAGTATGGTCAGGAGTCCCAGGTGTGCATCATGATGCCAATTCTGGTTGGCCTTGACGGAGTGCAGAAGATGAGCAAGTCGCTTGGCAACTACATAGGTATTACGGAAGGGCCGGAGGCAATGTACGGTAAGGCCATGTCTATGCCTGATGGACTAATGCCCGAGTACTACCGATTGGCTACAGATTATACCATGGAGCAGGTGGCCGAGGTGGAAGCCAATCTGAGAGAGGGCCGCCTTCATCCTCGAGACGCTAAAATGCGACTAGCTCACTGTATAGTGCGTATTTACCACGGGCAGAACCTAGCTGATAGGGCTGAGTCAGAGTTCAAAAAAATCTTTCAGCAAGGGGATCTGCCAAGTGATATTCCAGAGATAGACGTTTCCGGCATTGCCGAGAATGGCCGCTTGAAGTTGGTACGGCTGCTGACCTATGCCGGTTTGGCGCCAAGCAGCAGCGAGGCCCGGCGCCTTCTGGCGCAGGGCGGTGTGCGGGTGGACAGCGAAAAAGTCGACGACTTGGAAGCTGAGATTGTTGCGGAGCCTGGCTTGGTCGTTCAGGTAGGGAAACGTAAATTCATCCGCCTAAAAGGCTGAGGCGAGCTCTTTTAAACAAGAAGAAGAAGGTTATGCCAATCCTCACCTTTGGCGTTTGTTGTGCATACGCTGTAGAGGGGGGATTTGTTTTGTGGCGACGGCACAGACTGACGCTCAGCCGCGAAGCGCGGTATTTTATTCTCTTAGCCTTTTTTGTGTTTGGGTTAAGCCGTCTTCTTTTGTTTTTTGACAACAACTTGCTTCCGACCGTTCTGTCTGTGGCTGCGGTCAGGTCTAATGTTATTGCTACACAGGCTATCAACCGGGCTGTAGCAAAAAAATTCGACCGCCAAATTCTCTACCAGGATCTAATTATCTTACAAAAGAACCAGGAAGGAAGAATTGTTATGGCCCAGACGAACAGCATGGAAGTGAACCGCTTGATGGCGGAAACCACCTTGCGGGCTCAGGAGGAGCTCAATTTTCTGACAGAAGAAGTGTTCTACATACCCTTTGGGCAGGCTCTGAGCAGCTATTTTCTAGCCAATCTAGGTCCGCACATCCCGATCACGCTAACGCCAGTCGGCTATGTCAATACAACTATCACGGACACGTTTGAACAAGCCGGCATCAACCAGGTGCGACACAAAATTTACCTAGAGATCAGCGCAGATGTGCAAGTCGTGGTACCGTTCATGTCCACTGTAACTAAGGTTTCAACCACGATCCCGATTGTGGACGCCATCTACCCGGGAGAGGTCCCCGAAACGGTTATCAACTTGCAGTTCCCGAGTGGAGCGAACCAACTTTTACCGTTTCCACTGCCAGCGGAGTAATTTTGCGGGCGCACCTCAGTTTGTAGAAGAGAAAGATGAGCGCTTCTTTGGTTTTCCCGATATGGTCACCAGGCTGACACCAAGGAGTACGACCGCCCCGCCAAGCAGTTGTCCTGCCAGCAGCGTTTCGTTTAAAACGACAGCACCGCCCAAAACGCCAAAAACAGGAATCAGATTGATAAAAATGGTGACGGTAGCGGCACCCAAGGCTTTTAAGGCAAAGAGATAAAGGAAATAGGCTACGGCTGAGCAAAAAATCCCCAGATAGGCCAAGTTAAGAAGGATAATGCTCTGACTAAAAACAGCCCTGTCCAGATGGCCTGGGAGTATCAAGATGCCAAATAAAAACAAACCTACGAGTGACTGATAAAAAGAAAGGGAAAGGCCGTTGTATTTGCTCATCAGTGGCTCACAGATGCGGGTGTAGGCTACCCAAGAACAGGCAGCGAGCAAAACAAGCAAGTTGCCCTGCATATTAGCCAAGGACAAAGTTCCAGCGCTACCGTAGCGAATTATAAGGTAAACACCGCCGACTGACAGAAACACACCGAGCCAGCGACGAGCGTCCGGTCGTTCCCCGAACAGGGTGGCTCCAGCTATAAAGTTGAGAACCGGGATGGTGGCAATAATGAGGGAGCCCGTGCCGGCCGTGGTGAAACGCAGGCCGTTATTCTCAAAAAGAAAATAAAGAAAGGTTCCCAAAGCACCTCCGAGAGCAACACGAGGCAAATCCTTACCACTGATGGGCTTTGGCCGGCTGACGACCAAGACTGTCGCCAGAATCATAACAGCCAGCAGCAGGCGCAGAAAAGCAATCTCTGCCGGTTGTAGTGTCTCCAGGAGTACTTTCGTGCTAGTGTAGGACAGCCCCCAGAGGAAGGTGGTGGCCAGAATGGCTGGTATGGCTAACAGGCGTGGATTGACTTTCTTCATCATTACCTCTCTTTGGCAAGGCATTTTGCCCCGACTGGGGCGGATACAGTATAACACAGAGGGGAGCTGCCAACAAGGCAAATAGCCGGCGGCCCTACGTTCTCTGTACCAGCTAAAAAAACATTACGGCGAGGTTGACAAGTTTCACAAAGCGTGCTAAGATAAGTCTCGTGCCGGAGACGGTACGGAACAGATAAGGTACATACCTGCTTGTTCACAGCGCAGGATCTTTTCACCAGATTGAAAGGTGCTTGACATCAGCTGGACAATCTGCTAGAATTAAGTTCCTACTGCAGGAGTAGCAGGGGTATAAATGTGGCCTCGATCTTTGAGAACTGAACAGGGATGCCATGCGAAGTAGGCACCGGAGACGGTGCGAGGATATGCTCTGCCAAGGCGGCGACGCAGGTTGCCGAACCTGGCAGGCAATGATTTAAGGATAAAGAGCCAAGAACTTCTTCGGAAGCTAAGCTTTTACGGAGAGTTTGATCCTGGCTCAGGACGAACGCTGGCGGCGTGCCTAACACATGCAAGTC
>JAGXSQ010000026.1 GCA_018333395.1 Dethiobacter sp. | reverse complement strand
CGATGACCACCAAAGGCCAGGTTACCATTCCCGTAGAAATCCGTCGACTCCTGGGGATGAAAAAACATGACAAGATCGCTTTTATTGTGGAAGGCGACCGGGTCAGGTTGATGCGCAAAGGGAGCGTTGTCGCACGCACTTCCGGTATTTTTAAGACCAGCCAGTCACCCCTTTCGGTTGAGGAGCTGCGGGAGGCGGCAGAGTGTGCTGTTGCTGATGATGTGGTGGAGCGGATGGAAGGTTAGATGGCACCATCTTTTTGCCTTGAAGCGCAGCGGAAAGGAATGGTCATATGTATATTTATCGCGGCCAGAGAAGCTGACCAAAACCAGCGCTTTTCTGCATGGATCATCACCACCAGCGCCCGGAAAATCTCCGGTTGGTTTGCGGCCGGCCTGCCTGTGCAGGAATACCGGTCGGACACCAGAGGGAGCAGCCTGTCCAAGTTAAGGATATACACCTTCTCCAGAATGTGGGCGTAAAACCGGATTAGCTTTTCGTGCTCAGGGAGAAACGCCAATAACCTCTGCCCCAACCAGAGATGGAACTGCTCATGTGACCGCCAGAAGCCTAGCATAACAATCGCCTCCTTCATCGTATTCAGAGACTGGTAAATAATGTCTCCAAATTCATTTTGGGGCGATATGGGAAATGTCAAGTGCCAATTACAGCCAAATACCTATATTTTGTTGGATTATCTCTAAATAATTTTAAATATCTCTTGTTACTGCTATATGATGCTGTCGAGAAAATCTGGAGGAAAATTAAAAACCTCCAGACCGAAAAGCGGAGTGGATGCTCGCTTGCGAGTTTCCGAGAAAGTACAAAACCAGAAAGGAGGAACCCCGTGTCGCTTAGAAACTTGAAAATCGTGTCTTGACATTGGGATCCATCATATCGAATTCAGCATAGACACATTCCCCGGTCGCGACTAGCTTCATCCACTCTAAGTCAAGCAATAGGCGTTTCAGCCTGTACGTGGGAACATCAAGCTTATACACATTTTTCAGAAGGGTACAATTCTTCGGAGTCAGCACATTAGCCTTGGATATCACAATTTTGTAAGCTTTACTTGTTTTTTCTATCGCGTCTTTTAATATTGGCACCCAATAGAATTTATCCTCAACGGGATTAAATAATACAATGATGACTGGCAAGTCATAACGCAACCAATATTCGATGTGCTTGGTGTCGGGGCGATACGTTATCGTCTTATCGTCGGATTCAGAGAAGTAGCTCTTTCCTGATTTGATCTGTATCGCTATGAGCTGACCCGTAGGCTCATTGTCTTTCACAACCTCAACCTGGGCATCAATTCCACAGTCTTTGACGAACTGCTCCCGAAAGAACCAGCCGGATTCTGCGAACAATGTTTCCAGCTTTGAAACTCCTACCCTATCGGTTGCGGGATATTCATCGATATCCCCTTTCTGAGCGAAACGCACTGTCTATTTCCTGCTTAGGCCTGGTGGGGTCTTGTTCTCTTTATGCGCGGTTGGCTGGTGGAAGAATATAACTGCATAAGAATTGGGGATTATTTGTCAAGAGAGCGAGTGGCTTCCGGGAAAAGGGATTTGCCTTCTCCCGGGCGAAATACACCCGCAAAACCACCTGAAAGGAGAGCGCATATGTCCAAGCGTCTGTATCGCTCCCGGAAGGACCGTATGCTCGGCGGAGTCTGCGGCGGAATTGCCGCTTACTTCAACATTGACCCTGCCGTTATCCGCCTGTTCTGGGTAATTGCCTCGATCTTCCTGGGCATGGGGTTCGGCGGGCTGCTGGCGTACCTGCTGTGCCTGCTGGTCATCCCCGGTGAGCCGGAAGACAAGGTTGTTTAGTTTGCTTTCTTTTTGCGCCCCTTCTTGCAGTCACCGCCGCGTAAGGTTGATTTGCATTTGAATCCAAGAATCGCCGTCAAATCTAGAAAAGGAAGCGCTGATTTCTGGCAAGTCGTTGATTACCTTTGACCATGAAACCAACGCAATACATATCACTAAACCCGAATCAACGGTCGGCAACATTGAGCAATATACTTTCTCAAAGTGGTTAAATGAAAATCTTACCGCCTTAAAGGCTATCCGCAAGACATCGAGAAATCCGTTAATGGTTAGGAGATAAGTAAATGGCCCGACTCGAAGATCTCCAGATCAATGCCGCCATCCGCGGTATCCTGCCCGATTGCATGGTAACCGTCACCGCTGTGAATTGGTTTGGCTCCGAGGCGCTGGAGCTTACCTTTAAAGACCCAGCCGGCCGTATTGGCAACAGGCTGCTCTACCGGCATGATGAACCCATCCTCGAGGTTGTGGAACTGGGGCGGCCGTGGAGTTTTGACGGTGACGGCGCCCTGTTCCGACTTGTATCCGAGGCGCACCGTATCCGCCTGGCCTATCTTTTCGACCCCGTGCTGGCGGTACACACCTCCCTTGTGGATCCGCTGCCCCACCAGATTACCGCCGTCTACGAGGCCATGCTGCCCCGCCAGCCTCTGCGCTTTCTCCTAGCCGACGACCCCGGCGCCGGCAAAACCATCATGGCCGGCCTATTAATCAAAGAGTTGGTCGCCCGGGGTGACCTGCAGCGCTGTCTCGTCGTCTGCCCGGGAAGCTTGGCCGAGCAGTGGCAGGACGAGCTATACCGCCGCTTTCACCTTCCCTTCGAAATTCTAACCAACGATAAACTGGAATCAGCCCGCAGCGGCAACTGGTTCTTGGAAAACAACCTGGTCATCGCCCGTCTCGACAAGCTCTCCCGTAACGAAGATGTGCAAAATAGGCTCAAAGTCCCCGACTGCCGCTGGGACCTGATTATCTGCGATGAAGCGCACAAAATGTCCGCCACCTTCTTTGGCGGCGAGATAAAATATACCAAGCGCTACAAACTGGGTCAGAGCCTCTCCACCTATACGCGCCACTTTCTTTTAATGACGGCCACACCCCACAACGGCAAGGAAGAAGACTTCCAGCTTTTCCTGGCCCTGCTGGACGGCGACCGCTTCGAGGGGCGTTTCCGTGACGGGGTCCATGCGGTGGATGTCTCCGACCTGATGCGCCGCATGGTCAAGGAAAGCCTGCTCAAATTTGACGGCACCCCCCTGTTCCCCGAGCGTGTCGCCAACACCGTTCCCTACCGCCTCTCAACTGCCGAGGCACGCCTCTACAAAGCAGTCACCGATTATGTGCGGGAAGAGTTCAACCGCGCCGAGGCCCTGCAAAACGACAAACGAGCCGGCACAGTAGGCTTTGCCCTTACCATCCTGCAGCGGCGTTTGGCCTCCTCCCCCGAAGCCATCTGCCAGTCGCTGCGCCGCCGGCGTGAAAGACTGGCCAAGCGCCTGCGCGAACTGGAACTGTTGCAACGCGGCGCCGTAACCGCAGCCATTACGGCCAGCATACCCATCCTGGATGCTGAAGATGTGGAAGACCTGGAGGACGCCCCCGAGCATGAAGTTGCAGCAGCAGAAGAAGAGATTCTGGACCAGGCCACGGCCGCCCGCACCATAGACGAGTTGAAGGCGGAGATCGACACCCTTACCTTGCTCGAATCCTTGGCGATGGAAGTGCGCCGCAGCGGCGAGGACCGCAAATGGCAAGAACTGGCCAACCTACTCAGCGAGATCTTCACCCCGGCAGCCATCGCCAACCACCTGGCAGAAGAAACTGTTCCCTACAGCGCAGGCTTGCCCAGGCCCAAGTCGTCTCCACGGCAGAAGCTGGTCATCTTTACCGAGCACCGGGACACCATGAACTACCTGGAGCAGCGTATCACCACCCTCCTGGGGCGCAGGGAAGCGGTCGTTACCATCCATGGCGGCAAGGGCCGCGAAGAACGGATGAAAGCCCAGGAAGCCTTCAGGCACGACCCCACCGTGCAGGTGCTGGTAGCCACCGATGCGGCCGGCGAGGGGATCAACCTGCAGCGCGCCCACCTTATGGTCAACTACGACCTGCCGTGGAACCCCAACCGCATCGAGCAGCGTTTCGGGCGCATCCATCGTATCGGCCAGACGGAGGTCTGCCACCTCTGGAACTTGGTGGCGGACGAAACCCGGGAGGGGGACGTCTACCGCACCCTCCTGGACAAGCTTGAAGAGGCCCGCAAGGCCCTCGGCGGCCAGGTCTTTGATGTGCTTGGCAAACTACAATTCGAAGGCAAACCCTTGCGGGAGCTGCTCATCGAAGCCGTCCGCTACGGCGAACAACCGGAAGTCAGAGCCCGTCTCACCCGCGTGGTTGCCGGCGCTTTTGACCGGGAGCAGATTCAGGACCTCCTTGAGGAACGAGCCCTAGCCCGTGAAGTCATGGATACAAGTTCTGTCCAGCGCGTGCGCGAGGAGTTGGAACGGGCCGAGGCAAGGCGTTTGCAGCCCCACTACATAGAATCGTTTTTCCTTGAAGCTTTCCATAGACTTGGCGGCGCCGTCCGCAAGCGGGAACCGCGCCGCTTTGAGGTAACCCATGTGCCTGCTCCTGTCCGCTCTCGGGACCGCCTTATCGGCACAGGGGAAACGGTCCTGCCCCGTTACGAGCGCATCGTCTTTGAAAAGGAGCTTATAGCCCCCCAGGGCCAGCCGCTGGCTGCCTTTGTCTGCCCCGGCCATCCCCTGCTCGACGCTACTTTAGACCTGACTCTGGAGCGCCACCGTGACCTGCTGCGCCGCGGCGCCGTGCTTGTGGACGAGCGGGACCAGGGCGAGGAACCCCGCGTCCTCTTTTATCTGGAACATGCCATTCAGGATGCCAGCCTCACGCACAGCGGCGACCGGCGCACCATCTCCCGGCGCATGCTTTATGTGGAGATGGATGAGGCCGGCAGCGCGCGCCATCTGCATTACGCCCCCTACCTGGACTACCGTCCCCTGCAGCCCAGCGAGCCTGACGTGGAGACCATCCTTAACCTCCCCGCCTGTAACTGGATCACCCGTGCCCTGGAGTACAAAGCCCAGAGCTATGCCATTACTCAGATTGTACCCGCACACCTGGAAGAAGTAAGGGGCCGCCTTCTCGAATGGATCGGCAAGACTCGTGCCGCCGTCAAAGATCGCCTTACCAAGGAAATCAGCTACTGGGACCACCGCTCAGCAGAGTTAAAACTGCAGGAGCAGGCCGGCAAACTGGGTGCCCGCCTCAACTCCCAGGAGGCACGCCGCCGCGCCGATGAGCTGCAGACCCGCCTGCACAGGCGCATGGAGCAGCTTGACCGTGAGGCCCGGATCTCCGCCCTGCCGCCGGTGGTGCTGGGCGGCATCATCGTCCTTCCCCTGGGGCTTGTCGCCAGGCTAACAGGACGCTTCCCGGCCGTACCCTCCCATGCTGTGGACACCCAGGCCGCGGCCGCCCGTGCCCGTCAGGTCATCATGGAGATGGAGCGCAGTCTCGGCTTCGAGCCCGTGGACCGGGAACACGAAAAACTCGGCTACGACATTGAAAGCCGTGACCCCCGCACCGGGAAGCTCCGCTTTCTGGAGGTCAAGGGCCGTATCAGAGGCGCGGAAACCATCACCGTCACCCGCAACGAGATTCTTTATTCGTTCAACAAGCCGGATGCCTTTATCCTCACCATCGTGGAGTTTACGGACAACGGCAGGCACCGCGTCCATTACCTGCGCCGCCCCTTCCAGCGAGAGCCGGACTTCGGGGTGACCAGCGTAAACTATAGCTTCGCCGAGCTGTTGGCTCGTGCGGAAATAATGGGGGAATAAGGGGTTCCTGGGATCGTGGGCGTCTTGCCCGCCCAAAGCTAGGCACACACGAGGCTACCTGCCCCATGACCGGGCGATTTACGAAGGAAGATATTTCGTTGCGGGCGGGGACGTACATTGAGCACAATCTGGTTAAGGTGCGTTTATCCGAACGGGCTGAGGCGTGGGCGTTAGGGAATGCGTGTCGTAGTGAAAAATAGCGGGCGGGACGCCCGCGCTCCCAGGCCACATCATTAACAACATGCTAAAATGATATTAAGCACAACCAGACATTGACTGGAAAGGATTTTATCTATGACCTACCGTAAAAAACTAATCGAGGTGGCCTTGCCGCTGGAGGCTATCAACAAGGCCGCGGCGCGGGAGAAATCGATCCGCCACGGGCATCCCAGCACCCTGCACCTCTGGTGGGCACGACGCCCCCTGGCGGCGGCGCGGGCGGTAATTTTTGCCCAGATGGTGGACGATCCTTCTACTTATGTGGATCTTTTACGCAGCGATGCCAAGAGACGGCGTAAAGCCGAATCATTACTGAAGGCCCGCAAAAAAGTGTGGGACGAGGCCAAACGGTTCGCCGACCTTACCGCGGCTGCCAATATTACCGCCCCGGCCCCCGGCCCCGAACCGACCCTGGACGAGATCCTCGCTGAATTGGAACGGGAGCGGCTCTTCGAGATTATCAAAAAGCTCGTTCTCTGGGAAAACACCACCAACGAAACCGTATTGCAACAGGCGCGGGACGAAATCTGGCAGTCCTGGCGGCGGACTTGCGCAGAGAACGCCGACCATCCCCGGGCCAGGGAATTGTTCGACCGCTATAAGCTGCCCGCCTTCCATGACCCCTTTGCCGGCGGCGGCTCGCTGCCCCTGGAGGCGCAGCGCCTGGGTCTGGAAGCCTACGCCAGCGACCTAAACCCGGTAGCAGTGCTCATTAACAAGGCCATGATCGAGATCCCCCCCAAATTTGCGGGGCGCCCTCCCGTGAACCCGCAGGCCCGCGCCAACCCAATTAAAACTGTTCAGGAATGGCAGGGAGCACAGGGCCTGGCGGAAGATGTACGCTACTACGGCAAGTGGATGCGGGACGAGGCGGAGAAGCGCATCGGCCACCTTTACCCCAAGGTGGAAATCACAAAGGAGATGGCCAATGACCCGCAAAATCCCCGTCCTGATTTAAAACCTTATATTGGGCGCAAACTCACCGTCATCGCCTGGCTCTGGGCACGTACGGTAAAAAGCCCTAACCCCGCCTTCGCGCATGTGGACGTGCCGCTGACCTCGACCTTCATGCTTTCCGCCAAGCCGGGCAAGGAGGCGTATGTGGAGCCGGTGATTGAGGGAGCCGAGGGTATCCTGGGAGATGGGGAGTCCCTGGGAGCGCAGGCATCCCTGGGAGCGCAGGCATCCCTGGGAGCGCAGGCATCCCTGGGAGCGCAGGCGTCTCGCCTGCATATAAAAAAACATGCGGACGGGACGCCCGCACCCCTAGGGTACAGGTTTACCGTTAAAGTGGGGAAGCCGAAGGAAGTGGAGCGGGCGAAGCGCGGGACGAAGCTCGCGCGTGGAGCCAACTTCGAGTGCCTGATGTCGGGAACTGTAATCGATGACAAGTACATCAAGGCCGAGAGCATGGCCGGACGGATGGGTGCGCGGCTGATGGCCATAGTGGCCGAGGGCGAACGCGGGCGCTTGTATCTCGCGCCGACACCGGAGCACGAGGCAGCGGCGCGCAACGCGATGCCGGAGTGGAAGCCCGACGAACCAATGAACCGAGATACGCGCGACCTTGTAAGCGGGCGCGGTTACGGCTTCTACACTTGGGCAGACCTCTTCACCCCTCGCCAGTTGGTGGCGCTGACGACCTTCTCCGACCTCGTGCCGGAAGCCATCGAGCAATGCCGCCGTGACTTCCTGGGAGCGCGGGCGTCCCGCCCGCTCAAAACCTGGCACACGCGAGGCTACCTGCCCCACTGGGAGGGCGGCGAAATACCCCAGAGCATTACCTTTCGCCTGCACGACAGCCTGCCGCGCGAACTACTCGAACGCTGGCGTGAAGAGTTGTCCCGGCTTCCCGAAAGTGAACAGTCCTTGGAACGGCGCAGGCGCATTGAAGCCGCCCTCGATGCCGGATACGGCGAATGCCACCTGCAGCGTCCGGAGATATCCAGCCTGGTGGAGGGCGCCTTGCTGCACTTCGATAATAAGCGCTACCGGCTTCATGCCTGGACCATCATGCCTAACCATGTGCACGTGCTGATGACGCCTTTGCACGGCTACAGTTTATCTTCTATAACCCATTCGTGGAAGTCGTTTACGGCCAAACAGGCCAATGCCTTGCTGGGGCGCGAGGGTGCGTTCTGGCAGGAAGAATATTTCGACCGGGCGATTCGCGACGAGAGGCATTTTGCGCAGGCGGTGGCCTACATTGAGCAGAATCCGGTCAAGGTGCGTTTATCCGAGCAGGCCGGGGCGTGGGCGTTTGGAAGTGCTTGCTGCGGTGAAGAACAGCGGGCAGGATGCCCGCGCTCCCAGGGCGAAAAGCGGGCGGGACGCCCGCTCTCCCAGGATGCCATTCCCCTTGCCGACGGCGGCGCCGGGGCTGAGGCGTATGCGGAGGCGGTGGGGGTGTATCTGGCGTCCGGGGTGAGTCGTTTGGTCAACAGGCTCGCCACCATCTGCATTTGGAACCGAATTGGAGAGAAGATCGAACAGGTCTTTGCTAGACAGGCAATTCCGATGACCTGGGACTTTGCTGAGGCCAACGCCTTCTCGGACAGTACCGGAGGGTGGTCAGGGTCGTTGGAATGGGTTCCCTCTGCTCTTGAGACTCTCCCGCTCACTGGCCGCGGTTTTGCATTTCAGGAGGACGCCACGGTGCAAGTCAGCAGTAACAGCAGACTCGTGTCAACCGACCCGCCGTACTACGACAACATCGGCTATGCTGACTTGTCGGATTTCTTCTACGTCTGGCTCCGACGCTCGCTGAAACCGGTCTTCCCCGACCTTTTCGCCACACTGGCCGTGCCCAAGGTCGAGGAACTGGTGGCCACGCCCTACCGCCACGGCAGCAAGGAGAAAGCTGAGACGTTCTTCTTAGGCGGCATGACCCAAGCCATGCGCCGCTTGGCCGGGCAGGCACATCCGGCCTTTCCCGTCACCATCTATTATGCCTTCAAGCAGTCTGAAACCCCTGGGGGCGCGGCCGTCTCGGCCGCATCTGAAAACGGCGGGCGGGACGCC
>JAGXSQ010000025.1 GCA_018333395.1 Dethiobacter sp. | reverse complement strand
TGGCCCTGGCAGCGCAGCGCATGCTGCCGCTGGCTCAAAACATATACGCCGCTTGGAGCAACCTCAGCAGCAACCACGGCTACCTCACCGAAGTGCTCACCCTAGTCGAGCAGCCCATGCCCGCCGAGCCCACTGTAGGCGGCTCACAGCCCGCGCTGCCGTTTGATTACGCCATCGAGCTGCGAAACCTAGGCTTTGCCTACCATGCCAGTGGCCCGCAAGTGCTGCGCGGGGTCAACATGCGCATCGCCAAAGGGGCGCACATCGGCATCGTGGGCACCACCGGCAGCGGCAAAAGCACGCTCATGGACATCCTCATGGGCCTGCTGCCCCCAACCGTTGGGCAACTGTGCGTTGATGACTGCCCGATAACCGAAGCCAACCGCCGCGCCTGGCAAGCCCGGGTGGCGCACGTGCCCCAAGCCATGTTTCTGGCCGATGCCAGCGTGGCCGCCAACATCGCCTTTGGCGTGCCCGCAGCCCAAATAGACCCAGAGCGCGTGCGCCTAGCCGCCCAGCGCGCCCAGATCGCAGACACCATCGAGGGCTGGCCCCAAGGCTACAGCACCCTAGTAGGCGAGCGCGGCGTGCGCCTGTCGGGCGGGCAGCGCCAGCGCTTGGCCATCGCCCGCGCCCTGTACAAGCAGGCCGACGTGCTGGTGTTCGACGAAGCCACCAGCGCGCTCGACAGCGCCACCGAAGAAGCCGTGCTCGAGGCCGTCGAAGGCCTAAGCCGCACCCTCACCGTGATCATGATCGCCCACCGCACGTCCACGCTGCGCAGTTGCGAGGCGATTTATCGGGTGGAGGGTGGGGTGGTGGTAGAAGCTCAAATATGATTCAAACCACACCCGTCATACTATGCGGTGGCACAGGCACCCGCCTGTGGCCCTTGTCGCGTGCCGGCTTCCCCAAGCAGTTTTTGTGCCTCACCGGTGCGCAAAGCCTGTTCCAGCAAGCCGCTACACGCTTGATGGGCTTGGGCGCCGATGACATCCACCTAGCAGACCCGTACATCGTCACCGGCGAAGAGCACCGCTTTCTGGCGCTCGAGCAACTGCGCGAGGCCCACATCCGCCCCGGCGCCATGCTGCTCGAACCTGCCGGGCGCAACACCGCGCCAGCCCTCACCTTGGCAGCACTGGCAGCCACCCAAAACGGGGCCGACCCGGTGCTGGTAGTCACCCCTGCAGACCAAACGGTGGCCGATGCAGAAGCATTTACACAAGTGCTGCAGCAGGCCATCCTACAAGCGGCCAGTGGTGCCATAGTGGTGCTAGGCATCACTCCCGATCGGCCCGAGACCGGTTACGGCTACATCCAAGCGCAAACAGAGGGCAGCCAGCCCGCCATGCTTGTGCAGCGCTTTGTCGAAAAGCCCAATGCCGCCACCGCCCAGCAATACCTGCAACAGGGCGGCTACTACTGGAACGCAGGCATGTTTGTGCTCAAGGCATCGGTGTGGCTGCAGGCACTCGGCACCTTTAGGCCCGATATATTGCAAGCCACCCGCGAGGCTTGGGGCAAACGAAGCACAGATTCCAGCCTGCCTAGCAGCTTCATCCGGCCCGATAAAGAGGCATTTTGCGCCATACCCTCTGATTCCATCGACTACGCCGTAATGGAGCATGCTCCCGGCAGCGATTTTGCGGTGCGCATGCTCGCCCTCAATGCCGGCTGGAGCGACCTAGGCGCTTGGGACGCGGTATGGAACGTCCTGCCCAAAGACGCACACGGCAACGCCCACGTGGGCGATGTGCTCACCCACAACAGCCGCAACACCTTGGTGCACGCCTCAAGCCGCTTGGTCAGCCTAGTGGGCGTAGATAACCTAGTGGTGATCGAAACCCCCGACGCCGTGTTGGTGGCTGACCAAACGCGCTGCCAAGACGTCAAACACATAGTCAACGCCCTGCAACAGCAGCAGCGCGCCGAACACACCCTGCACCGCAAAGTGCACCGCCCTTGGGGCTGGTACGACAGCATAGAAGAGGGTGGGCGCTTCAAGGTCAAGCGCATCCAAGTCAAGCCCAAAGCCAGCCTAAGCCTGCAAAAGCACTACCACCGCGCCGAACACTGGGTGGTGGTGCAAGGGACAGCAGAAATCACCTGCGGCGATCAAACCCTCCTGCTCAGCGAAAACCAAAGCACCTACATCCCGCTGGGCGAAGTGCACCGTCTGGCCAACCCCGGCACCATCCCGCTCGAAATTATCGAAGTACAGTCGGGCACCTATCTGGGTGAAGACGACATCGTGCGTTTGCAAGACATTTACGGAAGGAATGCGTAAATCTTTTTTATTCGCTACGTTGTTTTGTTATGCACACAATTAAATTATCTAACGGACGATGCTTTGTTTGTAAACCAGAACAAACAATACTTGATGCAGCCCGGGAGCATGGTATTGCGCTTGAGCATAGTTGCAGGACTGGTCGATGTGGTGTTTGCAAAGCGCAGGTACTAGAAGGCACAACAAAAAACCTTACGTGGCATGAGTCTCTCGGTTCTGATGAAAAAGCGGAAAACTTCATTCTCACATGCTGTGTCACTGCTTTGAGCGATGTAACTCTTGACATTGAAGATATAGGCGTTCTCGGCAGAATTGAAGTCAAGACGCTCCCCTGTCGAATCAGCAAGCTAGAGGTCCTTTGCAGCGACGTGATTGAGGCTACACTGCGCACACCACCGGCAAGCCAGTTAACATATCTTCCTGGTCAGTACATTGATGTAATAGGCAAAAATGGTGATCGCCGAAGCTATTCAGTTGCCAATGCTCCTCGGGCTGACGGTTTGTTAAAACTACAAATTCGAAAAATTCCTGAAGGAATATTCAGTAATTATTGGTTCTACGAAGCCAAGGTAAACGATCTGCTGCGACTAGAGGGGCCCCTAGGCACGTTCTGTCTGCGGCCATCACAAGCATCCCAACTTGTTTTTCTTGCAACAGGAACCGGTATCGCCCCTATACAGGCTATGCTTGAGCAGTTAGAAATTAAATCTACAGAAGTAAACTACGATCAGATTCACGTTTATTGGGGCGTGCCGACAAAAAATGATCTTTACTGGATGCCAAGCTACCCAAAACTTTCGATCAGATTCATTCCAGTCTTATCGCAGGAACTTAACAGCGAAAACGCTAAGGCTTACGTTCAAGACGCAGTTTTAGCCGATAGAATTGCACTTCACGATGCGGTTGTTTATGCTTGTGGGTCCGAAGTAATGATCGCCAGCGCACGATCCAAACTGATTGCTGCTGGTCTTAATCCTAAAGATTTTCACTCGGATGCCTTTTTAAGCTCCAATCAAATTTTAACCTAGGAAGGTTCATGAAAGCAGTCATCCTTGCTGGTGGACTGGGTACACGGTTAAGCGAAGAAACCAGTACTCGTCCCAAGCCCATGATCGAAATCGGCGGTAAGCCAATTTTGTGGCACATCATGAAGATGTATTCATTCCATGGCATCAACGATTTTGTTATTTGCTGTGGTTACAAAGGCTATGTCATCAAAGAATACTTCGCCAACTACTTCTTACACATGTCCGACGTCACGTTCGATATTCAAGCCAACACCATGAACGTTCATCAAAGGCGTGCTGAACCTTGGAAAGTTACCTTAGTAGACACGGGCGAAAATGCAATGACGGGGGGCCGGTTACGCCGTGTCGCTGATCATGTTCGGGAAGAAGAAACATTTTGCTTTACGTACGGCGACGGCGTTGGCGACATTGACATTACAGAAACCATACGCTTTCACAAGTCTCACGGCAAGTCTGCTACACTGACAGCTACCTATCCCCCTGGCCGCTTTGGGGCACTCGACATCCGCCAACGACAGGTCATGAGTTTCAAGGAAAAACCCAAAGGCGACGGTGCCATGATCAACGGTGGTTTCTTTGTTCTTAATCCTGCAGTTCTGGAGTACATCACAGGCGACAGCACCATTTGGGAGCAGGAGCCGCTCAACAACTTGGCCAGCGCCGGCCAGTTGATGGCCTACGAACATCATGGCTTTTGGCAGCCCATGGACACACTGCGCGATAAAAACCACCTCGAAGAACTCTGGACCAGCGGCAACGCTCCTTGGAAGACTTGGGACTGAGTGCCGCCCCATGAACTCTACAGTAAATCCCGCTTTTTGGTACGGCAAAAAAGTTTTTCTGACAGGCCACACAGGCTTCAAAGGCAGCTGGCTGTCGCTGTGGTTGCAAAGCATGGGTTCGGTGGTCAAGGGTTATGCCCTTTCTCCGCCCACTCAGCCCGCGCTGTTCAACATTGCCAAAGTCGGTGCTAGCATGGAATCCCAGATAGGCGACATACGCGACTTGGCCACCATCAGTGCCAGCATGAAGGCCTTCAACGCCGACATCCTCATCCACATGGCAGCGCAACCCTTGGTGCGACTGTCGTATCGAGAGCCGGTAGAAACCTACGCCACCAACGTCATGGGCACCGTGCATGTGCTCGAAGCCGCACGGCAATGCCAAAACCTGCGTGCCATCGTCAACGTCACCACCGACAAGTGCTACGAAAACCACGAGTGGGAATGGGGTTACCGAGAAAACGAACCCATGGGCGGGCACGACCCCTACAGCAACAGCAAGGGTTGCTCCGAACTGGTCACCACTGCCTACCGCAACTCTTTCTTCAACACGTCCGAAACTGCTGCACTGGCATCTGCACGCTCGGGAAATGTCGTTGGCGGCGGCGATTGGGCTGAGGACCGCCTCATCCCCGATATCTTGCGCTCCTTCGAGATCCAGCAGCCGGTCATCATCCGCAACCCCCAAGCCACCCGGCCTTGGCAGCATGTGATGGAGCCTCTGAGCGGCTACCTTATCCTAGCTGAACATCTTTACGTCCAAGGCCACGCTTTCGCTGAGGGATGGAATTTTGGCCCCAAGGAAGATGACGCACAACCCGTCCAATGGATCGTCGAACACCTTGTCGAAGGTTGGGGCAGCGGCGCCCAATGGCGTTTAGACGTTGGCGCACAGCTACATGAAGCCAACTACCTTAAGCTAGATATCTCCAAAGCAAAAGCACGCCTAGGCTGGCACCCGCGCTGGTCTTTGGCCGTAGCCCTTGAGAAAACCATCAACTGGCACCAAGCCTACTTGGGAGCAGCCGACATGCAGGCGTACACACACCAGCAGATACAAGACTACATGCGAACGCAAACAGGAGCCTCCACATGCTAGCTATCCAAGCCCATTGCCACGAAGGGCATATTCAATTGCCCACAGAAGGGTTACCACGCGATGCCCGTGTCGTTGTGCTCTTTCTAGAATCTGAACCGGCCAACACACCAAACGGCAGAACTTCTGAGCAGCAAGCGGCACTGCACCTTCAAAGCCAGAGCCAATTCTCGCAAATGGTTTTGCTCAACCCTGCAGAAGATTGCTGGAACAATGTCTGAACTCATCATCCAACAAGGTGGCATCTACAAGCTGCCGTTCCCTTATACCGACCTGGCTCAACAAAAGTTCAGGCCTGCGCTCGCCATTACCCCGCCCGACAGCACTGGCGACGCCCGATTCGTCTTTATCACCACCACCCCACCGGTGCCACCGGCCAAACGCCTTGCCTTAGGGTCAGATGACTTTGCTGGTCCGAGCCTGCCGTTCCAGAGCTTCGTTCGCCCCGAAAAATCCATGCTACTCAATGGCAGCTTGGCGGTCAAGCAGTTGGCGCAGCTCACGCCCCAAGCTTTGCAAACCGTGTTGCGCCACGTCATTCAGGATGAAGTTTCGCACTTTTCAGCAAGTGCCTATGCTCCGCGCAGCTTTGTACCTGGCGAAACAGTCATCCCACCATCAGGAAAAGTTATCGGCACGCGTGAACTTCAGTTTATGGTTGAAGCTTCGCTCGACGGCTGGCTCACCACCGGCCGCTTCAACGCCGAATTCGAGCGCAAGCTGGCCGACTTTATTGGTGTCAAGCACCTCATCACCGTCAACTCAGGCTCGTCAGCCAACCTAGTGGCTTTCAGCACGCTCACATCGCCCAAGCTGGGCGAGCGTGCCATCAAAAAGGGGGACGAAGTCATCGGGGTGGCTGCTGGTTTCCCGACCACCGTCAACCCCATCGTTCAGTTCGGTGCCATCCCAGTCTTCGTCGACGTAGACATGAAGACCCACAACATAAACGCCGACCTCATAGAAGCCGCCATCACTTCCAAAACCAAGGCCATCATGTTGGCCCACACACTGGGCAACCCCTTCAACCTTGCCAAGGTTAAGGGATTGTGTGACAAGTATGGCCTGTGGCTGGTCGAAGACTGCTGCGACGCGCTCGGGGCTACATTCGATGGCGAAATGGTTGGAACTTGGGGCGATATTGCCACGCTCAGCTTCTACCCAGCCCACCACATCACCATGGGTGAAGGCGGTGCGGTGTTCACCAACAACGGCCTGCTAAAGACCATAGCCGAATCCTTCCGCGACTGGGGCCGCGACTGCTACTGCCCTCCGGGATGTGATAACACCTGTGGCAAACGCTTTGGCCAGCAGTTTGGCACGCTGCCGCATGGTTACGACCACAAATACGTCTACGCTCACCTAGGCTACAACCTAAAGATCACAGACATGCAAGCCGCCTGCGGCTTAGCTCAATTGGAGCGTGCTCCAGATTTCATAGCCACGAGAAAGCAGAACTTCGCACTTCTGAAGGAACGCCTCGCTAGCTTGAACGACTTTATCGATGTTGCCGAAGCTACCCCGAACAGCGAACCATCGTGGTTCGGTTTTCCCGTCACGCTGAAGGAGTCGAGCGGCGTCAAGCGCGTGGACTTGCTCAAGTACCTCGACCAACACAAAATCGGCACCCGCCTGCTTTTCGCAGGCAACCTGACTCGTCAGCCCTACTTCAAGGACATCGAGTACCGCGTGGTAGGCGAACTAACCAACACCGACCGCACCATGAACCAGACCTTCTGGCTAGGAGTACAACCTTCGTTGGGTCTGGATCACTTTAACTTCGTTGGCGAGAAACTCGAAGAGTTTTTTGGTCTCAATTTCTAATGCAACGCATTTTGTTAACCGGTGCAAGTGGCTTCCTCGGGAGCGCGCTTGCGCTCAACTTGTCACAAGCAGGTTATCACCTAACCTTGCTTCTGCGCTCATCCTCTCGTCTAAACCGCCTCACGGGTCGAGAGTCTACGCTTGAGATATGTCGTTTCCGCACATATGATGAAGTAACTGATATAGTTGCAAAAATTGAGCCCGATTTGGTCATTCACACTGCCTGCTGTTATGGACGCAAGGGTGAATCAAACGTTGAATTGCTAGAGACAAACATTCTTTATGGACTAAACATATTGCAGGGCTTGATAGCCACAAATAAGTCGGCAACGTTTATAAACACAAGCAGCGTATTGCCGCCGGATGTGAGCCCCTATGCATTGACGAAAGACCAATTCGTGCAGTGGGGTCGTGCTCTGGCAGCGCAGAGTAACAGGTTGCGCTTCATCAATGTTAGGCTACAGCATATGTATGGGCCAGGCGATGATCCTTCGAAATTTTCAACACATGTTCTACAAGCTTGTCACCGCAATGAACCAGAACTCAAGCTCACCGCAGGTGAGCAGAAAAGAGATTTCGTATATATAGACGACGTTGTCAACGCCTACTCAACGCTTATCGAGAATTGTGACAGTTTCAAATCAGCATGTGATGTAGATGTCGGTACTGGCATTGCTCCATCAATCAAGCAATTCGTTGAAACCGTACACGCACTTACGGGTTCGAAAACCAAGCTGCTGTTTGGAGATGTGCCCTACCGTAGCAATGAATCCATGCATTGTCAAGCAGATATAACGAAGATGTTAGGCCTTGGCTGGATACCGAAATACGACTTAATATCTGGGCTTAAAAGAACCATAGATATGGAATTCCACAAATGAAACTCTTAATTACAGGTGGTTGCGGCTTCTTAGGCAGCAATCTAGCATCTGATGCGCTATCCCGTGGCAATGATCTGGTCGTATTCGATAATTTGTATCGCAATGGCTCACGAGAGAATTTGGCATGGTTGCAGACCCAAGGTGATTTTTCCTTTGTGCACGGTGACATCCGAAATCAGAACGACATCACAATTGTTGTGCAGACCTTCAAGCCAGATGTAATCTTCCACTTGGCCGGCCAGGTCGCTATGACCACCTCAATCGCTAATCCGCGAATGGACTTCGAGGTCAACGTAATAGGCACGCACAACCTGCTTGAGGCGGTTCGGAAATATACGCCAAGTGCTGCCATGGTCTATTCTTCAACCAACAAGGTGTACGGCGATCTCGAGCAGTACACCTACGAGCAAACGGACACGCGTTACCACTGCGTTGAGCAGCCCTATGGTTTCGATGAATGCACCCAACTCGACTTCCACTCCCCATATGGTTGCTCCAAAGGCGCTGCCGATCAGTACATGCTCGACTACGCCCGGATTTATGGACTCAAGACGGTCGTTTTCCGGCATTCCTCAATGTACGGAGGCCGACAGTTCGCCACCTACGATCAGGGTTGGGTGGGCTGGTTCTGCCAGAAAGCCGTCGAGCAAAGCAGATGCCAACAAAATAAGGCTTTCACCATTTCCGGCTCAGGAAAGCAAGTGCGTGACGTGCTGCATGCAGAAGACATGAAGCGGCTTTACACAGCCGCGGTAGATAACATAGATAACGCGAAAGGGCAGGCTTTCAATGTTGGCGGCGGAATCGATAACAGCCTTTCTTTGCTGGAGCTATTTTCATTGCTTGAGGGCCTACTGGATATTAAGCTTGATTACACCAAGATGCCGGTGCGTGAGAGTGACCAACTAGTGTTTGTGGCTGACCTCAGCAAGGCTAAGAGCCTTCTTGGCTGGCAGCCTAAAATTTCTGCACGAGATGGTGTGGCGAGTATGATCGAATGGGTTAGTGGCGTACGATTTGTTAATCGTTAATAAAGATAAATCGAATGAAAACATCCAATTCATTGGAAAAGAGGTGTGGTCACTAATATTAGCAATGCGTCAAAACAAATATTTTATATTCATTACTCAAAACTTAGGGACATTAATCACAAATTTTGTTAAATTTCTGATATTTACAATATTTAATTCAAAAAATTTGATTCTTAAAGCGATATAAATGATTGACAAAAATTCTTCAAAAAAAATATCAATACTGATTCCAGTATTTAATCGCAGGCAATTCATTTCAGAGTGTATTCAGTCTGCTCTAAATCAGACATGCGAAAATTTCGAAGTTGTGGTGGTAGATAATTTAAGCGATGATGGGACATGGGAGATTTGCCAAGATTTCGCAAAAAAAGATTCGCGTGTACGCGTTTTCCGTAACGAATCAAATATCGGTCCTGTTCGCAACTGGATTCGTTGCGTTGAAGAATCTAGGGGTGAATACGGAAAGTTTTTGTTTAGTGATGATTTAATTTTTCCTGATTATCTTGAAAAAACATTGCCTTTGATGAGTAATCCCATGGTGGCCTTTGTTTTTTCCGCTGCTTTAATTGGGGAGGCGCCGGAAGCCTCTCAGCTAGCATATAGTAGTAAAAAATCTTCAGAGATTATTTCTAAAGAAATTTACTTTAGACGTTTGGCTTCTGGAATTCCAGCAGTGCCCGTTTCGCCTGGGGCAGCCTTATTTCGCATGGAAGACATAAAGAGAAGCTTGGTTTTGACTGTTTCAGGCATTGATCACGACTTTAATTTAAATGGTGCAGGGCCTGACGTTCTGCTTTTTGCTCTTACAGCTAAAAACTACCAAACTGTAGCTTTGATAAGCGAACCCCTGGTTTTCTTTCGTGCACATCAGGGTTCATTTTCTGTTGAGAACTTTAATAACAAAGTTACTGAAGGGTACCGACTTGCATTAAGTTGGTTTTTTAAGAATCATACCAATTCAAGGTGTTGGGCAGACTGGACAGCTAAAATCATGCTTCAGAATATCAAAAACAACTGGTCACCAAAGAGTCCGTTTGAAGTATCAAGGCGATATTCCGGGCGTGGAACTTGGCTTGAAGTTGTGCAAATGTCATCTGCAGCGATAGCTTACACTATTAAACGTTTAATCAAATGAAAAAAGCCCTCATCACCGGCATCACCGGTCAAGACGGTTCCTATCTGGCCGAATTTCTGCTTGCCAAAGGCTACGAAGTGCACGGCATCAAACGCCGCGCCTCGCTGTTCAACACCCAGCGCATTGACCACATCTACCAAGACCCGCATGTAGAGAACGCTCGTTTTAAGTTGCACTACGGCGATTTGACCGACACCTCGAACCTGGTGCGCATACTGCAAGAGGTGCAGCCCGACGAGGTGTATAACCTTGGCGCCCAGTCGCACGTGGCAGTGTCGTTCGAGGCGCCGGAGTACACCGCCGATGTGGACGCCATGGGCACCCTGCGCTTGCTCGAGGCCATTCGCATACTGGGGCTGGAGAAAAAAACCCGGTTCTACCAAGCCTCCACCAGCGAGCTGTACGGCTTGGTGCAAGAAACGCCGCAAAATGAAACCACGCCGTTCTACCCGCGCAGCCCTTATGCAGTGGCCAAGCTCTACGCTTACTGGATTGTGGTCAACTACCGCGAAGCCTATGGCATGTTTGCCTGCAACGGCATTTTGTTCAACCACGAAAGCCCGCGCCGAGGAGAAACCTTCGTCACCCGAAAAATCACGCGTGGTCTAGCCAATATCGCGCAAGGTCTAGAAAACTGCCTCTACATGGGCAACCTAGACGCCCTGCGCGACTGGGGCCATGCCATCGACTACGTACGCATGCAGTGGATGATGCTGCAGCAGGAGCAGCCGGAAGATTTTGTGATTGCCACGGGCGTGCAATACAGCGTGCGCCAGTTTATTGATTGGTCTGCCCGGGAACTGGGCATTACCCTGTGTTTTGAAGAGCAAGGCTTGCATGAGCACGCCGTGGTGCAGTCCATACAGGGCGATAAAGCCCCTGCCGTGAAGGTGGGTGACGTGCTGGTGCGGGTGGATTCGCGCTACTTTCGCCCTACCGAGGTGGACACCCTGCTGGGCGACCCGAGCAAGGCCAAAGACAAGTTGGGTTGGGTGCCCGAGATCACCGTGCAGGAAATGTGTGCCGAAATGGTGGCCTCAGACCTTAAAGCCGCCCAGCGCCATGCCCTGCTCAAGGCCCATGGGCATGATGTGGTGGTGTCGGTGGAAAACTGAACATGACCGCCAGCAACTCATCAAAACCGAAAGTTTATGTGGCTGGCCACCGTGGCATGGTTGGCTCGGCCATTGTGCGGCACCTTGCGGCACGCGGCGAGCAGAACATCATCACCCGGCCCCATGCCGAGCTTGATTTGTGCAACCAGGCTGCGGTGCATGCTTTCTTCGAGCAAGAGCACATCGATGTGGTGTATCTGGCGGCTGCGAAGGTGGGTGGCATTCATGCCAACAACACGTATCCGGCCGAATTTATTTACGACAACCTGATGATGCAGGCCAACGTGATCCATGCGGCCCACGTGGCGGGCGTGCAAAAGCTGTTGTTCCTGGGATCATCGTGCATATACCCAAAGCTGGCTTCGCAGCCTATGGCCGAAGACGCCTTGCTGAGCGGGCCGCTGGAGCCGACCAACGAGCCCTACGCCATTGCCAAGATTGCAGGGATCAAACTGTGCGAGAGCTACAACCGCCAGCACGGGCGCGACTACCGCAGCGTGATGCCCACTAACCTCTACGGCCCCGGTGACAACTACCACCCCGAAAACAGCCACGTAATTCCGGCGCTGCTGCGGCGCTTCCACGAAGCCAAAGCGCGCGGCGACGCCGAAGTGGTGGTGTGGGGCAGCGGCACACCCCGCCGCGAATTCCTGTATGTGGACGACATGGCCGCCGCCAGCGTACACGTAATGAACCTGCCACCCGAAGTTTGGCAGGCCCATGTGCAGCCCATGTGCTCACACCTGAACGTGGGCAGCGGCCAAGACCACACCATACGCGAATTGGCTCAACGGGTGGCTCACGAGGTGGCTTACACAGGCGCCATACGCTTCGACACCTCCAAACCCGACGGCACGCCGCGCAAGCTGATGGACAGCCGCAAGCTGCAGCAACTCGGCTGGCAAGCCCATGTTGAACTGGAGCAAGGCTTGCACTTGGCGTACCAAAGTTTCAAACAGAGTGCAAGCGCATGACAGACCAAGCGGCAACATCGATAAGCATCGTCACGGCGACATACAACGCAGCGGCAGTGCTGCCAAGGCTGATCGAATCCCTGCTCGCCCAGACTGATCAGGATTTTGAATGGGTGGTTGCAGATGGTGGTTCGACAGATGGCACTTTGGAAATTTTAGAAAATACGAAGCTGAAACTAAAAAATGTCGTTATAGATTCACGTCCGGATTTTGGGATATATGATGCGCTGAACAGGGCAGTTAAGCTATCGACTGGTGAGTATTACGTGGTATTTGGAGCGGATGATGTGATGCTTTCTCATGGCGTTACCGCGTTCAAGAATGAACTTGAAAATAATGGTAGCGCAGACTTTATTGCATGTAAATTCCATGTTGGCGATAGGATTTCTCAGATAAGATCGCCACGGTGGGAGTTTTTATTTTCTCAATTTGCTCACGTAACCGGACATGCCGTAGGTCTACTTATCCGAAAAACATTGCACGATCAAGTTGGGTATTATTCACGCAAGTACCCTATTGCGGCAGATCAGCTTTTCATTCTCTTAGCCATACACAAGGGTGCAAAAGTTCATGAGAGCAATGCGGTTGTCGGCAGATTCAGCATAGAAGGTGTAAGCAGTACAGACCTAGCAGGCGCATTGACAGAGATATTTAGAGTAAATATAAAGTTAGGTCATAATTTTTATGCGCAGTTGTCGCTTTTAGCGCTACGGCTAATAAAAAATAAAGCTAAAATAAAAAACTAGGGATGTGACACTTACTTTTCCAGAGTTTCCTTAACGACATCAATATGCAACCTCTAATCTTCTTGTCCCTACTATCAATTCCAAGTCTAACCATGGTGTCGATAGATCATGGATCAATGTCGGCAGGCTTAGCATTGTTTATATTCGGATTTTTAGCCTACACGGCATTAACATTAAGACCAAACCACCTTAAAAGTAGCAATAGAAATTATAACCAGCCTTCAATGCTGCTTCAACCAATTCTCTTTGTTGGGTTGCTGAGTATTATTTTAATTCATACATTTTTACTAATTATTACCAACCATGATGTCAATATATTAAGATTTATACTTAGCATATCACTCCTAGCCTTTATGCTGGCCGCTGCATTCGGATATGCAAGCCGCATTATCAATACCTCAGATGATAGCGTGAAGCGAATTGTAAATTACGGGCTTTGGTTTCTTGTATTGAATGCACTCCTACCCTTGTTTAACATTGAACTTTATTGGCACAATTCTTTAATTAAACCTGTTGGTGTGTTTGCTGAGCCATCTCATTTTGGTTTGGTCTTAGCTCCTATTCTGGCCTTCATATGCGCCACAAATTATCGCCACTACCCTAAGATCATTGCATTCTTTTTTTTATGGAGTATTTATATTGAGAGCCTAGTTGCAATTATAGCAATAATTTTTGCATTGGCAATTGTTGTTAGTTTTAAAAATATACTTAGCATTAGCACCGCGATAGTATTTGCCTTTGGTTTTATTGTTGCGTTTGGTGATGTAGAGTATTTTACAAGTCGAATGGTGATATCCAGCTACACTTATAACCTTTCTGTACTTGTTTGGCTTAATGGTTGGATGACGGCCTTCGAAATGGTTTGGCAGACCGATGGATGGGGGTCTGGATTTCAGCAGTTCGGGTATTTGAATACAGACTTAGAAATATCAGAAAGGGTAATTCAACTAGCTGGAATTATTCTAAGCCGGTTTGACGGAGGAACTGTGGGAGCCAAAATCTTAGGGGAGTTTGGTCTCTTTGGACTACTTGCAATTATTGCATTTGTAATTTTGGCTACCCGGGCATTTTTTCAGCTTCGTTCAGCATATTTAAATAATGAAAATGCTGCGAACGTGCTTTTCTCATCTATTCTGTATACGTTTACTATTGAGGTATTCTTCCGAGGCACAGGATACTTTTCACCAACTGGCTTCTTGCTATTGTGTGCGCTAGTAGCTGTTACATGCAAAGGTACATTAACCACATCCGTGATCCGAACCTCGAAACCAAGTAATCTTCAACCACAATGAACATATTTATGGAACATCAGCAAAAGTAAGGCACATGAAGGCATTACATGAGAAACTGCAGCCATGAACCAAATCAGCCTTGCCCACACCGGATTCGAGTTGTCCATCAAGCGCACCCGCAAGCGCGTGTTCCTCGATGAGATGAATACTGTCATCCCGTGGGCAGCCCTGCTGGGCTTGCTGCGCCGCCACGCACCCGAGAACCCACTTAAAGGGGAAAACCGGACCCAAGACACTCCGATACCCTAGATTTGACGCTGCTGGATTTCATGATGTGGAGTTCAGACGCTTGCTGTGGAATGAGGGAATTTGCAGATGCTCATTAAAGAAAGTTATTTGCGGATACCGAAGCAGGAATTAGTAAATTGAACAAACAAAAACATTTAGTAGTCTCCGCAGTAAATCTAATCGAAGGCGGAACGCTGACGGTTCTGATAGATAGTTTAGAGATTGCTTCAAAGTGCCTTCCTTTGAACTGGAAAATTACAGCACTAGTACATCATAAGTCATTAATTAATAATATTCCTCGCGTGCAAATCATGGAGTTTCCACAATCAAAGCGTTCTTGGTTATCGCGCATCTGGCTAGAATGGTTTCAATTCAATAAGTTATCCCAAGCACTTAAACCCGACCTATGGTTGTCGCTACATGATATTACACCCCGTGTTCAAGCACGACGTCAAGCAGTTTATTGCCATAATTCCTCGCCTTTTTACAGGATGTCTTGGCATGAGGCTAGACTAGATCCAAAGTTTGCGCTATTTAATCTTTTTTATGGTCAATTGTACCGAGTTTTCATTTCACGAAACCAAGCAGTCGTAGTACAGCAGGAATGGTTGCGCCAAGCTTTTATGCGCATCTATGGTCACTCAAATGTAGTGGTGGCTTATCCATCCAAAAAGTTAGGTTCTGATTCCAGAATGCAAAGTAATTTCTCTGCGGGGCCTTTCAACACCTACCGGCCTTTAGTGATGCTCTATCCAGCATTCCCTCGTGTGTTCAAGAATGTCGAGATACTGTGTGAAGCAGTTAACCGCTTGCCACCAGAAATAAGTGCGTTAGTGGAGTTGCGTTTGACTGTTAGCGGCACGGAGAACGCCTATGCCCGCGACCTTTACCATCGGTACTCATCGGTACCGGGAGTTAGGTTTTTGGGTCGGCAAACAAGACAGCAGATGGATCATGAATATCAAAACTGTGATGTGGTGTTATTTCCGTCAAAACTAGAGAGCTGGGGGCTTCCTATCACGGAGGCCAAGGCTTACGGGAAACCGTTGGTGGTGGCGAACCTACCTTATGCGCACGAAACGGTTGGAAATTGTGATGCCGTGACTTTCCTGCCGGCTCACGACGTTCAAGCTTGGGAAGCAACCATTCATCAAATGGTTGCTAGAAAGCACACGTTTGGCAAAAAATCACATTCACTCCCAGAGGAACCATTTGCTGCTGACTGGTTTCAGCTCTGGAGCTTGCTGATCCGCGGACTTTGATCTGAATACCCAAGACCAAGGCGTGGCGCCATGCGATCGTTCGGGATGTGACAATTAGCGGGACGGCCACCTGATTCAAGCGACAACTGCTGTAATATGCACAGAACCCTCCGAAACCATGACACCAATTTCCGCCCACCTCTAACGGACCCAGCCGCGACAATGAAAACGAAGAGCACCACGTATGTACCACATGTGCGAATTCTTCTTGCCACACACAACGGTGCATCTTGGCTTGACGAGCAGCTAGACAGCATTTCGACGCAACAGGACGTGCGTGTTACGATTATCGCTAGCGACGACCGCTCATCCGATGGTACTGTGTCAACACTCACACGCTGGGCGAATCGCATAACCCTCGACATGCTACCGCTATCGCACAAGCGGTTCGGAAGTGCGCACCGCAATTTTCTGCGTCTCATTCGAGACACGGAACTGGGAGACGCTGACTACTTTGCACTCTCTGATCAGGATGACATTTGGCTTCCGGGCAAGCTGCTGCGTGGGATCTATTGCCTTCGTTCGCAGAATGCGCAGGGCTACTCTAGCAATGTAACAGCGTTCTGGCCTGACGGTAGAAAAAAAAGGATTGACAAGGCTCACCCACTCCAGTCTTTAGATCACCTCTTTAGTGCCCCTGGACCGGGTTGTACGTTTGTAATACCTCGTGCAGTGTTTATTGGCCTGCAAGCTTTCGTGGTTGAAAACTTCGATCGACTGCAGACGATATGGGTGCATGACTGGTTGATTTACGCTTTTGTGCGGGCGCAAGGTGGCAAATGGCACATCGATCCACAATCGAACATGCTCTACCGTCAGCATGGAAATAATGAAATAGGAGTCAACTATGGCTGGCGTGCAGCGTTGAGCCGGTTGAAGCGGGTTCGATCAGGTGCTTACCGGCGTGATATTTTGGCAATCGCAGATTCGGTGGGAGAAAGCGATTATATTGTGGAGGCCTTGCGTCGATTTCGGTTCATCGATCGTCTATCATTAATATTAAATGTACGTCGTTTTCGACGCCGATATACTGAATGTGTCTATCTTGCTTTTTTGTTTTTGATAATGCCAAGCAGCTGAGCAATGATAAAGGACGGCGACTTAACTGTAACAAGTACAATGAAAACCTGAATCCGTGACCCCGTTTGCAGCCAAAGTTCAACCCAAGCCGAATCAGAATTTGGACATGAATTCCGCTCTGGATTTCTCAAATTTGGCCCATGCCGAGCGTGATTGGGCACCCATGCGCGGAAAAAGCTTGGGCTCAGATGCGCTGAAAAAGGCAGTATGGACGTTTTTTCCTGCAAGCGCGCAGCCCCCATCCTTGGGAGTCTCCCAATTGGCCGATCTTCCTCAGGTGCTGGCCGGATCGGGCAGCGGCTGGGGCCCCGCGATGTGCCTGCATTGGCTGCAGCGATGCTGCGCTTTGTGCATAACCCCGGCCTAGTGGCCACCATGGGTGCCGAGAGCCGCCGCTTGGCCGAAGAGCGCTTTGATGTGAACCGCATCAACCAGAAGTTGATGGAGGTGCTGGGAGTGGGTGCCAAGAGGCACAGTGAAGGATGAAGCCTTGATGCGCCATTACCTCGTGACCGGCGGTGCCGGCTACATTGGCTCACACACCACGCTGGAGCTGTTGCAGGCTGGGCATGCGGTGGTGGTGCTGGATAACCTGTGCAACAGTTCGGCCGAATCGCTGGCGCGTGTGGCGCAGTTGGCAGGCCAAGCGCCGCAGTTTGTGCAAGGCGACATTCGCGACGGCGCACTGCTTGAAAGGCTTTTTGCCACCCACAAGGTAGATGCCGTGCTGCACTTTGCCGGCCTCAAGGCCGTGGGCGAGAGCGTGCAGCAGCCGCTGGCGTATTTTGACAACAACGTGGCTGGCACCATCAAGCTCTGCCAGGCCATGGCGCAAGCGGGGGTGTTTAGGCTGGTGTTTAGCTCGTCGGCCACCGTGTACGGCGAGCCCGAGCGCATGCCCATCAGCGAAGCCACACCCACAGGCTGCCCCACCAACCCCTATGGCCGCAGCAAGCTGATGGTGGAAGAGCTGTTGCGCGATTTGGCCGCGTCCGACCCGCGCTGGCGCGTGGCGGTGCTGCGCTACTTCAACCCCGTGGGGGCCCACGCCAGCGGCTTGATAGGCGAAGACCCCAACGGCATACCCAACAACCTGCTGCCCTACATCAGCCAGGTGGCAGTGGGCAAACTGCAAGCGCTGGCCGTGTTTGGCAGCGACTACCCCACACCAGACGGCACCGGCGTGCGCGACTACATCCATGTGGTGGACTTGGCACTGGGCCACCTGCAAGCGCTGGCAGCACTTGAAACCCGTGCGGGGCTCCAAGTGTGGAACCTGGGCACCGGCAAAGGCTACAGCGTGCTGGAAATGGTGAGGGCATTCGAGAAAGCCAGTGGCCGCCCAGTGCCCTACCGGCTAGCCCCGCGCCGCCCTGGCGACATTGCCCAATGCTGGGCCGACCCCAGCAAGGCCATGGCCGAACTGGGCTGGCGCGCCCAGCGCGGCCTAAACGACATGATGGCCGATACTTGGCGCTGGCAGGAACGCAACCCTGATGGTTATGCTTGAGCGCATGGCGGGATGGATGCAGGAGGATGATTCCTTGATGGATGGCATGCAGTGCAATCATTGCTTACAATAAAAACCTGTTGGCTGAACCGGAGCGCCTGATGAGTACCCTAACCGTCCGCAATCTTGATGAATCCGTTAAGCTGGGTCTGCGCGTGCGTGCCGCACAGCACGGCTGGTCCATGGAGCAGGAGGTGCGCCACATTCTGCAAAACGCGGTGTCAGGTCACACCCCTGGTACCCAGGCGCTGAATTTTGCCGAGCGGGTGAACCAACGCTTTAGGGGCTTGGGTGCCGACGACCTGCCCATACCGCCAAGGCAAGCACCACGCCCTGCTCCCAACTTGTCATGACGTCTGCCTACTTGCTGGATACCAATGTGCTGTCGGAATTGATGCGCGAAAACCCTTCCAGCAAGGTGATGGCGTGGTTTGCGCAACTACCGCAGGCGGCCATGAGAACATCGGCCATTACACAAGCCGAGATTTTGACGGGCGTGGCTTTGCTGCCTGCAGGCAAACGGCGCGATGGTTTGGCACAGGCGGCCGAGGAAATGTTTGCGTCCGAATGGTCGGGGCGCTGCTTGCCTTTTGACGCCGCTGCGGCAGCACATTGCGCCATGGTTCGAGCACAAAGAGTGCGATCTGGGCGACCCATCACCACAGAAGACGCACAAATTGCGGCTATTGCACTGGCCAATCGGCTGCCACTGGTGACCCGCAACACCAAGGACTTCGAGGGGATCGACCATCTGACGGTAATCAACCCTTGGGATGTAAAACCAAGCGGGCCATGAAGCGCCCGTTTGACCTTGTACTTTCAGCCAAGGCCGGCTGGCCTTGGTACTGCCCCTGCTGGGCTGCATGAGCACCGCAATCGTTTTGCCCCGGGGCTCGTGTATAAATGTCGCATCCCAGACGATCACATAGACTCAAGGCGTTTCCCTTTGTTCATGGCCAGAGCGGTCATGGCGGGGTTGATTGAGCAACTTGAGTCATCCAGGAGTCCTTCGACATGAACATTTCGCTGCACAAATGCGCCCGCACCACACCGGCTATCCGGGCCGAGATTGCCGCCAGCATAGAGCAGGTTGGGGCTGATTTATGGTTGCAGCCGCAAACTCCGACCGAGCAGGGCATGGGCGTTTGGTTGCAGAGGTTTTACGCCAACTCAGCGCCTCTGCCAGACAATTTTTTGGCCGACAGACAAGACCTTCAGGGCACTTTATGACAAATAAAACTCTGGTGACTGGCGCTACCGGCTTTGTCGGGGGCCGACTATTGCAACGCCTGAGCCGGGAAGACGGTCGCGCTGTGGTGGCCGCCGTTCGATCGGTCAATGCTGCGCTTCCTGCTGGAGTGGCAACGGTTTTAGTCGATGGGCTTGGGCCTGCAACGGACTGGTCCCCGGCACTGGAAGGCGTTGTCGCAGTCGTTCATTGTGCCGCTCGGGCACATGTGATGAAAGAGCTTGCGGTTGACCCGCTGACCGTGTATCGGCAGGTGAATGTCGAAGGCACAGCCCATCTCGCACGCCAGGCAGCCTCCGCAGGGGTGAGGCGCTTTGTTTTTCTAAGCTCCATCAAAGTGAACGGCGAGTTCACGGAAGTGGGGCAATCTTTCACGGCCAATGATGCGCCTGCACCGGAAGACCCATACGGCATCTCCAAGCACGAGGCCGAGCAGTTGCTGCGCCAAATTGCTGCCGAAACCGGAATGGAGGTGGTGATCGTTCGGCCGCCGCTGGTGTACGGGCCGGGTGTGAAGGCCAACTTCCAGTCAATGATGCGCTGGCTTGCTCGTGGTGTACCGTTGCCACTGGCTGCTGTAACCAAAAACCGCCGCAGCTTGGTTGCGCTAGACAACCTGGTGGACCTGATCATGACCTGCATCGACCATCCGGCAGCAGCCAATCAAACTTTCCTGGTGGCCGACGGTGAGGACGTCTCGACAGCGGAGTTGCTGCTGCGCATGGCGCGCGCAATGAATAGCAAGGCGCGTCTGTTACCAGTGCCCGTATGGTTGCTAGAGCTGGCTGCCAGCCTGCTGGGCAAACGCGATGTGGCGCGGCGTTTGTGCGGCTCTTTGCAGGTTGACATATCTCACACCCGGCAACGCTTGGGCTGGGCACCGCCCATTGGTCTGGACGAAGGCTTGCGCCGTGCGGTGCAGGGGCTGAACCGATGAGCGTGCCACTGCCCAAACCCAGCTTTTTGGCTCAGCGCAGCCTGGATGTGCTGCTGTCTGGCACCGGCTTGCTGCTGTTGGCCCCCTTGCTGGCCCTGCTCTGGCTGGCTGGCTGGTTTGACACCGGCTCACCCCTGTTTCGCCAGCAGCGCGTAGGCCGCCAGCAAAGGCCTTTTGTGCTGATCAAGTTTCGCACCATGCGGCCCGATACCGCCTCGGTGGGCACGCACCAGGTGAACCCGGCCGCCATCACGCCTTATGGGCGCTTTTTGCGGCGCAGCAAGCTCGACGAGTTGCCGCAGTTGTGGAACGTGCTCAAAGGCGATATGAGCCTGGTGGGGCCGCGCCCCTGCCTGCCCAACCAAACCGAGCTGGTGCAAGAGCGCGAGCGCCAAGGCGTGTTTGCGGCCCGCCCCGGCATCACCGGGCTGGCACAGGTGCAGGGAGTGGATATGTCAGAGCCGGCGCGCCTGGCCGAACTCGACTCCCAGATGCTGCGCCAGCTCGATTTCTGGCTATACCTGAAGCTGATCGCCAGCACCCTGACGGGCAGCGGCTCCGGGGACCGGGTGCGTACACCATGAATTTCACTATCGCACCCTTCGCAAACCCCATCCTCGCCCTGCCACGCCCCGCCAAGCGCGCCGTGGTGCTGCTGGTGGACTTGGCGCTGTGCGTGCTCACGGTCTGGCTGGCGTTTTATTTGCGCCTGGGCGAGCTGGTGCCGCTCAGCGGGCCAGCGCTGTGGGCGGTGGCGGGCGCGGTGGCGCTGGCGCTGCCGATCTTTATCGTCTCGGGGCTTTACCGGGCCATTTTCCGCTACAGCGGCTGGCCGGCGCTGCTGGCGGTGGCGCGGGCGGTGGCGGTGTATGCGCTGCTGTATGCGGCGGTCTTTACCGCGATTGAGGTGCCCGGCGTGCCGCGCACCGTGGGCCTGATCCAGCCGCTGCTGCTGCTGCTGTTTGTGGGCGCTTCGCGCGCGCTGGCGCGGCACTGGCTGGGCGAGCAGTACCAGGGCATGCTGCGCCGCGCCGAACGGCCCCGGGTGCTGATCTACGGTGCCGGGCAAAGCGGGCGCCAGCTTGCCGCCGCCATGCAGCACAGCCCCGAGCTGCAAGTGGCCGGCTTGCTAGACGACGACGAGCGCCTGCACGGCCATGTGCTCAATGCGCTGCCCGTGTACAACCCGGCCGATCTGCCCGTGCTGGCGCGCACGCTGGGCATACGCGATGTGCTGCTGGCCATGCCCAACATTGGGCGCAAGCGGCGCAACGAGGTGAT
>JAGXSQ010000024.1 GCA_018333395.1 Dethiobacter sp. | reverse complement strand
GGTGTCAGGACCGGCATCAACCAAAGTCAGCGGCTCTGACCACAATAAATAGACGTTCACCGGTCCTACCGGAAAAGGCGTAGGAATCACCATCTTTTTCCAGGCAAAATTTCCGGCACCGAGCGGCGACGTCAAAAAGCTTTGTTTATCCAGCATTTGATACTCCTGTCTCTTACGCGATGTCGGCATTGGTTGTCCGAAGTCAGCGGCCAAGGGAACTTTTCTCAAAGGCAGAAAGCGCCGCGCCCAGAGCGCCGTTGACCTGCGCAAAACGCGGCACGAGTAGCTCACGATCCAGTCTCTCCGCTAGGGCCGCCACCACACCCTGGTTTTGGGCGACACCGCCTGTCACCAGTAATTTCTCCTCCAACCCCACCCGGTGGGCCAGGCCGGCAATTCTCCTGGCAATAGACTCATGAATTCCCGCCACAATATCGGCTACTTTCTTGTCGGCCGCCAAGTGGGAAATAATCTCAGATTCAGCAAAGACGGTGCAGGTGCTGCTGATAGCCACTTTACCCGTCGCTTGGCTGCCTAGGCGGGCCAGTTCCCAAACAGGGTAGCCGAGCGCCTGCGCCATCACTTCCAAAAAACGCCCGGTGCCGGCGGCACATTTCTCATTCATGGCAAAGTTAAGCACGCGTCCGCCGGCGCCAAGCCTGATAACTTTAGCGTCCTGGCCGCCGATATCAATAACGGTGCGGGCCGCCGGTTCCTGAAAAAAAGCTCCTTTGCCGTGACAGCCAATCTCGCTCATTTCCTCATTGGCACCGGCAAAAATGACCCTCCCGTAGCCGGTGGCCACTACATAGGCCACCTCCTCCTGACTGACGCCGGCCAGAGCCAGAGCCTCCTCCACCGCCTTTTGTGCCCCACCTCCTACCATACTGCCTTTGACAACCCGGTCGGCCAGCACCTCGCACCCGTCTCTCAGGATAACACACTTAGCCGTAATGGAACCAAGATCAACGCCCATAGTCAGCGTCATGGCCGGGCCCCTTCCGCCAAAACTTCCAGAAAAGCCTGCAATCTTGTCCGCACCTGTCCAACAGCCGACATTTGCTGTTCCACTTCCAGCAATAACAGCGGGATACCGGCCGCCTCCAGTTCCGCCTTCAGAACAGGGTAGTCAAACTCTTCCGCCTCGCAGAACTTCATGCCGAGAAATAGGACGCCATCAGCGGCGTGCTCCGCTACCAGCCGCTGCACATGCGCACCTCGGCCTTTCTGACAGTCATACAGTGTGGAGCACGGCCCAAGCCGCAGGTGCCGGTCAGCCAGGCCCGTCAGCGGCGGCAGCGCCTCATTAACCGGCGCGCGCAAAATTCTCGCCCCCAGCGCCAGGTCATCAGCCACAATGGCGCCGCCGAGTTCATCGAGGAGGCCCAGAATTTCCTGCGGCTCGGCCATGATGCCAGTAGCTACCAGGCGTACTTTGGGCGTAGCTCTTACGACCCTGCACTCCAGCCAGGGAAGCAACTCCGCGAGGCGCGTGTTAAATTCTGACTTTTCTAGGAAAAGCGCCGCCTTGACAATTTGCCCCATCTCCGGGCCACTCAGACTCTCCGGCCTCCGGGAACGCAGGTTGTAGAGGTCGGCCATCAGAGCGCGATAGCGGTTGTAAATACTGATGCTCTCCCGCAGCTTCTCCTCATTTACATCTTGGCCCGTCAGTTCCTCTAGCCACTGCTCTAGCCCGGCAAAAAGACGTTCCAGATAAACAGCGGCCGCCTGGCTCTGCCTGTTGGCCGGGTAGACTAGGTCAAACTTGGGACGATCGGGAAAGATGGCCGCCCAGATGTCCGCAGTGTTTTGGATATGGTCACAGGTGGAGGGGAAAATGAAGCCGTCCACCGTGTTGTAGGTACCTTTCATCCCGTACTCTAACACCGCCCGCACCACCGAACAGGCGAAACCCTGCAAGTGAGCGTCAGCCCTGGTGATCTCCGTCCTCCCGCCCCAAAGGCTAACCGGCAGCGCGCCGGCAGCATGAATCAGCTCTTCAGGCACATAAATGGGCAACCAACCGACTACCTTGCCCCCCGTCCTTTGTTTCCAGCCTGTCACGGCCGGCGCCGGGTTCCGGGCTACATCCAGTAAACTTTGCCACACGCTTTCCATCAGCTTTGCCTCCTGTGGCCGTTAGCCGGTTCGGCCAGCGCCAGAGTTTCGATAAATGACTGAAACCTGTTTTCAAACTGCGCCCAGGAAAAATGACGCGGGTCAGTCTGATCGCCGTCAAAAATCATTTCCGGAACGGCGTGACTGCCAGCCTGCAACATGCGGCTCAAATCGTAGAGTCCGAAACAGTACGGTTTGCAGCTCCGGTTGGAGTGGTGAATAATGCCGTGCAGGTCAAACTCCTGGATCAGATTCTCCAGATTGGTGAATTTGAGCCCCATACTCTGGTTAATCAGAACTGCCGTGTACGCTTCCGCCATGCTGCGCAGCAGATTGTCAGGGTCAAACTCCAACACCCAGGCGTTGGTGTACGTGGAGCAAACGAGATTGGCCTGGTGTTTGGCCAGCAACTGCAGCATGGGCCGCATAGCAAACCAAACCGGGATGCCGTTCCATAGCAGCCGGTATTTTTCTCCCGGAACAGCCGCCGCCCCCTCCTTTACTGTCTGGAGCAGTTCTTCCAGGAGGAGCCGGTAATATTCCAGCGCCTCCGGTGTTCCCCGCATCGTGACTACCGGAGCCATATAGTTAAAAGTATCAAACGCCGTGAAGGGGGCAGGCTTATGCTGGGCCAGTCCCAGCACCTCCCGCCAGAGTTTGGCCGTTTGGTTGGAAACCATGGCTACTTCTTTGAAGCGGTCAAGGTCAAACTTCTTGTCGGTGACCCTTTCAAGCCAGGGGATAAACTCCCGCAACTGACCTTCCACATATTGCAAGCTGTACTCCGGGATCTCGTGGCCGTGGTTAAAAGGTGTATCAAGCAGGAACAACGGCACCTGAAAGTGGCGGGCCAGGTTTTCGTACCATTTGACCACTGTGCCGCAGATATTATTGCAGCAGACCAGAAAATCGGGCCTTGCTAGCCCATCCACCGGGCTTTTGCCTGTCAGGATGTGGCCGATATCGGCTCTGGCATACGAGCAAATATCGTTGGAATAGCCGACAGCCTCCGCCGCTTCAGCCAGTTCCACGCCCATTTTCCTGGCGCCAATCAAAGCGCCATGGTTCTCAGGGAAAAGCGGCAGGACATCCATGGCACGCAGGAATTCCACCGGCGCAATGGAAGAGCACCAGGCCACCGGGTTCTTTTTACGGTCAGCCTGCCTGGGAGCAGTATAGTAGAGCATCGTCAGCCCCAGCAAATAATTGGTAGATCGGCTCATTTCGCTCATGTACGCTAAACCTCCGGATTCTTATAGCTTACAAAAAAGTTTTGGCAATCAACAGCCGTTGAATCTGCGCCGTCCCTTCGTAGATCTGCATGACCTTGGCGTCCCGCATCAGTTTTTCCACCGGGTATTCCCTGCTGTAGCCATACCCGCCAAAAATTTGCACAGCCTCGGTTGTGACCCGCATGGCCACATCGGCGGCAAACGCTTTGGCCATGGCCGCCTCCCGGGAGTTTTTCTCCCCCGCATCAGCAAGCCAGGCCGCCCGCCAAGCCAAAAGTCGGGCCGCATCCAAGTCTTTTTGCATATCGGCTAGCATAAAGCTAATAGATTGGTGCAGAATGATGGGCACGCCAAACTGAGAGCGATTCTTGGCATACTGCAAAGCGTATTCCATAGCGGCCCTTCCCAGGCCCACTGCCGCTGCGGCCACCCCGGGCCGGGAGCGGTCAAACGTCTGCATAATCAGCCGAAAGCCGTCCCCTTCCGCGCCGAGGCGGTTTTCTGCCGGGACAACCACGTCAGCTAGGGAGAGGCTGGCCGTATCCGAGGCGCGCTGTCCCATCTTGTCTTCCTTTTTGCCTACTACCAGACCGGGCGCCGTACGTTCGACCATAAAGGCACTGAGGCCACGAGATCCTTTTTTTAGATTCGTAGCGGCAAAGACGACAAAGTAGTCGGCAATGCTGGCATTAGTGATAAACTGCTTGTTGCCGTTTAAAATATAGTTGTCTCCGTCACGCTTGGCAGTGGTGGCGAGTGAAGATACGTCTGAACCTGCTTCCGGCTCAGTAACACAAAAGGAAACCATCTTCATTTCCCGGCAGACCGGTCGTAGCCAGCGTTCTTTTTGTTCGGCGGTGCCGACCAGAGTAATGGGAGTGCAAGCCAAGTCTGTTAAAGCCAATGTAGCGGAGATGCCGGCACAAGCCGCCGCCAGTTCCTCAGAAACGAGACAGCTGGCCAAAACGCCCTGCCCACCCCCGCCATACTCCTCCGGCACGCCCATGTTCAGGAAGCCTGTCTCCCAGGCTTTTTTGATGATGGGCCAAGGCACCTCGCCGCTGCGGTCATACTCCGCCGCCACCGGCAACAGCTCGCGACGAGCAAACTCTCCGGCTAGAGAGCGCAGCAACTCCTGTTCAGGACTTAATTTAAAAGAAAGCATCCGTGTTTCCTCCTGCCGTACGGGATTTCTTGGCGCTGTCAGTCAAGCCGTTCAATAATGGTGGCATTGGCCATACCGTACCCCTCACACATCGTTTGCAGGCCAAAGCGGCCGCCGGTCCGCTCCAGCTCGTGCAGCATTGTAGCCATCAGGCGAGCACCACTCGCCCCCAGCGGATGGCCAAGGGCAATGGCCCCACCATTGGGATTGACTTTGGCCAAGTCCGCGCCAAGGTCCCTGGCCCAAGCCAGCGGTACCGACGCAAAAGCCTCATTCACCTCAAAGACATCTATATCGCTCATCTTCAGACCGGCCCTAGCCAACGCCATTTCCGTAGCCGGGATAGGCCCGGTCAGCATCAGCGTCGGGTCGGAGCCTACCACGACACGGCAAACAAGTCGTGCCCGCGGCCTGACCCCCAATTCCTTTGCTTTGCTGGCCGACATCAGCAATACCGCCGCTGCCCCGTCGCTGATCTGGCTAGAGTTGCCCGCCGTCACCACCCCGTCCTGCTGGAAGGCAGGCGTCAATGAGGCCAGCTTCTCCAAAGAAGTGGACGGCCGGGGGCCTTCGTCTGCAGTAACCGTCTTAACGGTCCCATCAGCCTGGAGTACCTCCACCGGCACAATTTCCGTCTGAAAGCGCCCCGCTGCGGCTGCATGTACGGCCCGTTGGTGGCTAGCTAGGCTAAAGCTGTCTAGGTCATCCCTGGACAGTTGCCACTGCTTGGCAATCAGCTCGGCTGAAATACCTTGCGGCACAATTTTGTACCGGGAGCACAGCGCCGGGCTGATGCCGGCATTTAACATCGACGCTCCCAGCGGTACACGGCTCATGCTTTCTACTCCTGCCGCCACCACTACCTCCATGTCGCCCGACATGATGGCCTGAGCAGCAAAGTGGACGGCCTGCTGACTGGAACCGCACTGTCGGTCAATAGTTACTGCCGGTACATGGATGGGATAACCAGCCACCAGAGCCGCCACACGGCCCACATTCATGGCCTGCTCGCCCACCTGCGAAACACAGCCCATAATCACGTCCTCCACCAACGCTGCCTCCACGCCGGCCCTGCGTACCACTTCCCGCAGCGGAATGGCGGCCAGCTCATCGGCCCGAACTACTGAAAGCAGCCCATTGCGACGCCCGATGGGCGTGCGCACGGCTGCCACAAGGACAACTTCTCGCACTTCTTGCTCTCCCCCCGTTATAAATTTAAACTAAAAAGTAAAGAGCTCTATGCCTCCGGAAACGTTTAGCTCAACACCAGTGATATACCTAGCGTTGTCAGAAGCAAGAAAGGCAATAGCGTTAGCAATGTCCTCCGGCTCTCCCGGCCGCCGGAAAGCTGTGCGGTTGATCATGCGCTCATTCATTTTGGCGTTGCCCATCCGGAATGCTTCAGTATTAATGATACCAGGCACAATGGCATTGACGGTAATGTTGTGCTTGGCGCCTTCCAGGGCTAGGCTCCGGGTCAGGCCAAGCACACCGGCCTTGGTGGTGGAATAGCTCGACTGACCAAACCCGCCGAGCGTCCCGGCCACCGAGGCCATATTGATAATCCGCCCCCAGCCCCGCTCCTTCATGTACGGCCAGACGGCCTTGCAACAGTTGTAGGTGCCGGTAAGGTTGACCCGCAGATCCCTTTCCCACAGCTCGTCACTCTGGTTTTCCAGCTGCGACACATGATCGAGAGTAGCCGCATTATTGACGAGAATATCAAGCGAGCCAAACTCCTCCTTGACTTGGGCCATCACCCGCCGGACTTCCGCCCTGTCGGTCACGTCCAGCTTCAGCGCCACGGAGCGCCGGCCCATGGCGCGGATTTCCGCCGCCGTCTGCAGAGCGTACACGACCCCAGAACTTTGCAGAAACTGGTTTAGGACGCCGTATTTTTCCGCCGCCACGGTAGCGCCAGCATCACCTTCCAGCAAAATATCGGTAATCACCACATCGGCACCGGCATGCGCCAGCGCCAAAGCGTCTGCCCGACCAAGCCCCCGAGAACCGCCAGTAACAAGGGCTACTTTTCCTTGCAGCATTTTATGGCCTCCTTTAGCTCAGGAAAGATTGTAACTTCATCGCCAAACTCAAGTCGCCTTTAATTTTCAGCTTGCCACCCATAAAAGCCGCTGCCGGGTTGAGCTGCCCTGAAAGCATGGCCCGGAAATCGTTCTCGCTCATGGTCACGGTCAGACTCGGGGCCGCCACAGGCCCTTCGCCGACTTTGCCGGCGCCGTCAGTGAAAACAATGTGGTAAACACCTTCTTCTTCACCATCGAGCTCAAACTGGTAGGTGGCATTCAGCCCCTTCATCTCCTGACCGTCCAAACGCTGTTGTAAACTCAGAAAAACTTCGCGCAAACTCAATACAAACAACCCCTTTCCTTCGACACACAAAATATTTTAAATTATCTGACACTATTCGCTGCAAAATTAAATTTCCCTGCAGAAACTTTTCTTTAGTGCATTATTTTTCCCGCTGGGAATCCCTGCGGAAGAACTATTCGTAAATCTTCTCTTCTGTGTTTTCGGACTCGGCGGCATCCATTTCAATGTTTCTGCCCCGCGGGCCGGAGGCCAGCTGTTCTTTGTAGAATTCGTGCTGGATGATTAAGTCCATAATCTCATTGGTGCCGGTCCAAATCATAATCAGGCGGATATCCCGCAACATCCGTTCCACCGGGTAAACATTGGTATAGCCAATGCCGCCCAGCACCTGCATAGCGTGGTTAGCCACTTCCCAGGCCATTTCCGTGGTGAATTTCTTCGCCTCAGAGACAAGGCGGCGCTGCAGAGCCGGCTCCACACCGCGGTCGACCGCCGCCGCCGCTATGTAAACGAGTGCTCGGGCCGCATCGAGCTTGGTGATACTGTCGGCGATTTTAAAGCTAACGGCCTGAAAATCTTTAATCTTGCGGCCAAAGGCTTTTCTTTTGCTGCTGTAACCAACGGCTACATCCAGTGCCGCCCGCGCCATGCCCAGCGCCCCGGCGGCGCTCGTCATGCGCTCCGGAATCATCATCTGGTAAAAGATCTCCGCCGCCCCATTCTCCCGGCCGACTAGATTGGCTGCCGGAACCCGCGCCTCGCGGAAGAGGACCCGTCCGGCACCGCCACCCCTTGTGCCCATCAGGCCATACAGATGCTGGACCTCCACGCCGGGACCACGATCTACCAGGAAAGCGCTCATCGACTGGTGAGCGGGCGCCGCCTGATCAGTCTTGGCGTAGACGAGAAAATAATCTGCTCCTTCGGCACCGACAATAAAGCGCTTCTGACCGCTTAAGACATACTCCTCACCTTCCCGCCGGGCCACGGTAGTCGCACCGAAAAAGTCAGAGCCGCCCCGCGGCTCGGTTAGCGCTTCTGCGGTAAAGAGTCGTCCGGCCAGCGTTTCTTTAAGGTATTTTTCCTGCTGTGCCACGGTGCCAAAACGGTGGATGGCCTCGCCTACAATGCTTGGCAGAGAATAAAGGCAGGCTAGAGACGTGCCGAGAGCGCCCACTTCTTCCAGCGCCACAATTTCATCCACCCAACCTAAACCCCGACCGCCGTATTCCGCCGGAAAGCGCAGTCCCAGAAGATTTGCCGCTGCCAAATTGCGGACATAATCACCGGGGTAGTTGATTTTTTCGGCGTCCATCTCCAGGATTAACTGGCGGTCAACACCGCATACAAAAGCGCGGACTTCCTCCTGCAACCGTAACTGCTCTGCCGTCAGCAAAAAATCAAACATCTCTACCACTCCTGTCTAAAATGTTTATATCAAGAAAAATTTAAGAAAGGCAAGTTTTACCCCAAAAAAACACCTCCCTCCGCACCTCTCCTTTATTTATGTTTGCGCCAGCGCCTGGGCCAAACCGTCCCGCAGGTCGGCAAACGCCTCCAGCCCCACAGAGAGTCGCACCAAGTCATCTCCTACCCCGAGAGCCTCCCGCACGGGTACAGGGAGGGCAGCGTGGGACATAGTAGCCGGATAGGTCAAAATACTCTCTACCCCGCCTAGAGAAACGGCCAGTACCGGCAAATGCAAGCAGCGCAAAAAGCGCTGGGCGGCCTCCCCCGGTTTGCTGGAGGCGGAAGATGCGTCAGCCAGCGTAAAGCTAAGTACACATCCCGGTCCCTTGCTCTGGCTGGCGTGAAGTTTTGCGCCAGGGTGTCCCGGCAAGCCGGGGAAATAAACCTTCCTGACAAGCGGGTGCGAGCTTAGCCACTCCGCCAGTCTTTGTGCCGTCTCCTGCTGGGCGTCCATCCGCACCTTTAGCGTCCGTATGCCGCGCATCACAAGCCAACTGTCTTGTGGGCCAAGCACCGCTCCAAAGGAAATCTGCACCAGGCGCAGGCGAGCCGCCAGCTCCCGGTCTGTGACGACTGCAAGACCGGCCACTACGTCACTGTGGCCGCCGAGAAATTTGGTGGCTGAATGAACCACCACATCGCCGCCAAGCTCCAGAGGCCGCTGCAGGTACGGAGTCATAAAGGTGTTGTCTAGAATAGTTATCAACCCGCGCTCTCTGGCGAGCCGGGCGCAAGCCGCAAGATCAGTGATTTTAAGCAACGGATTGGAAGGAGTCTCCAGAAACAACGCCTTCGTTTCCGGGCGGATAGCGTCAGCCACCGCCGCCAAGTCGGTAGTATCAACAAAGCTGTGCGTGATGCCAAAACGCGGGAAAAGCCTGGTCAGCAAGCGGTAAGTACCGCCATAGATATCCCGGCAGGCCAAGACATGCTGCCCCGCCTCCAACAAGGAAAGAGACGAAGCGATGGCGGCCACCCCTGAGGCAAAAGCAAAGCCCTCTGCTCCTCCCTCCAGTTCAGCGATAAGCGCCTCCAGCGCGTGGCGCGTCGGATTACCCGACCGGCCGTACTCATAGCGTCCAGGATCTTCCACGGAGCGCTGCCGATAAGTAGAGGTGTGGTAGACCGGAACGCTTAACGCGCCGTAGTGTTCATCTAGTTCCAGGCCGGCATGGATTAGTTTCGTTTCCCACTCCAACGCTGTCTCCCCCTTGGCACATAAATTTCAGGACAACTGCTGCGTGTAGCATTATCTGCTAAGAAAAGCTTGTTCTAGGTCATCGCGCAAGTCAATGATATGCTCGATGCCAACAGAAAGCCTGAGCAGCCGGTCGTCAATGCCAAGTCGTCGGCGTGTTCCCTCGGGCACATCGGCATGGGTCTGCAAAAGCGGATAAGTAATCAACGACTCCACACCGCCCAGAGACTCAGCGTAAGAAATAACTTGGAGCGCCCCCAGCACCTGGCCAACGAGGTCAGCGTGCTTAACGCGGAAAGAAAGCAGCGCCCCAAAGCCCGGATAACAGACCTGCTCCACCAGTGGGTGTGCGCTGAGCCATTTCGCCAGGGAGGCCGCATTTTCCTGCTGCCGGTCAAGCCTGATGCCCAGCGTTTTCAAGCCGCGCAGCAGCAACCAACAATCATGGGGGGCAAGCACGGGACCGGTCGCGTTTTGCACGAAAGACACTTCCTGGGCCAGTTTTTCGCTGGCCGCTACTACTACACCAGCCAACAAGTCATTATGGCCGCCCAGATATTTGGTAGCGCTGTGGACGACTAAGTCTGCACCGAGCTCCAGCGGACGCTGCAGGTAGGGGGTAAGTAGCGTGTTGTCAACGACAGAGAGGACGGCCCGTTCCCGGCAAAGCGCGGCGATGGCGCCAATGTCGCTCACTTTCAGCATGGGATTTGACGGTGATTCCAGCACTAGAGCCTTTGTTTCCGGCGTCAGAGACGCCTCCACCGCCGCTAGGTCGGTGGTGTCTACATAACTGGCCGTTAGGGCAAAACGGGCAAAAATCCGGTCCAACAGCCGATATGTACCGCCGTATAAGTCTTCTCCCAGCACTAGGTGGTCACCGGCTTTAAACAATAAAAAGACGGCCGTAAGAGCCGCCAGGCCGGAAGCGAAAGCATAGGCGCCGTAACCGCCTTCCAGGTCGGCGAGCGCCTCTTCCAGTGCCTGCCGGGTAGGATTACCAGAGCGGGTATAGTCGTAACCGGTGGAAGCGCCCAGTGCCGGGTGAGCAAAAGTGGCCGACTGGTAAATAGGCACGCTCACCGCCCCGGTGGCTATATCAAAGCGCACACCGCTCTGTGCCAGTCGCGTGGAAAGCTCCCTGCCGCGCCCGCGCCCGTTGCCAAACCGTTTCTGTTCTGTCATTTACGTCCTCCCGTCTGCACGTTCTATCCCGACGGAGATCAGACCCGTGGCGCAAAGAACATTCTCCAACTGCTCCCCACGTTTAATCCAGCAAGGAGTTCCCCCCGGAGTTTTATGTTGTAACACGGAGTCTTACTTTTGTCAACGCCGCGCCAGCCTCTCACTCAGGTCCTCGTTAAAGTTGCTCGTTGAGAAGCGTAAAAACACACTGGTAGCTCCGGCGCGTCAGCACGGCGTTCGCACTGAGCAGGAACGAGGAGTGCCAGTACCGCCAGCGTTAGCAGCGCCAAAAGCCGCCATAAATTCCTCTTTTTCATTTAACTCTTCCTTCCGTCCAGGGAAGATTCGCCATCATTCCCGTCTGACACCTTGGTATCTTCCTTCTCCGGCAGCTCTGCGTTCAGCAAACGGCACATTGTATTTATACTTCATTGGCTAGCCACCTCAGGAGTAGGGGCACGGCATGCCGTGTCCCTACTCCTGAAACAGAACTGTGGACAGATAGCGTTCACCGGTATCCGGTAAGACAACGACAATGACCTTGCCCCGGTTTTCCTCAAGGCGGGAAAGGGAGAGAGCAGCATAGGCCGCCGCCCCGGAGGAGATGCCGACCAGCAATCCTTCTTCCTTGGCCAGACGTCGAGCTGTTACCAAAGCGTCCTGTTCGCTGACCTGGATAATCTGGTCGATAACGTCCGTGTCCAGGATTTCCGGGACAAAACCTGCGCCGATGCCCTGGATTTTATGCGGACCAGGCATGCCGCCGGAAAGCACCGGAGAGGCTGTCGGCTCCACTGCCACGATACGCAAACTCTTTTTCCTGGGTTTGAGAACCTGACCCACGCCGGTAATTGTCCCACCGGTGCCTACGCCGCCCACGAAGATGTCCACACCACCATCTGTGTCACGCCAGACCTCTTCAGCCGTAGTCTCCCGGTGGATTTGCGGGTTGGCCGGGTTTCTGAACTGCTGGGGAATAAACGACCCCGGAGTTTGGGCCGCCAGTTCCTCCGCCTTGCGAATGGCGCCCTTCATCCCCTCCGCCCCGGGAGTAAGCACCAGTTCGGCACCATACGCTTTTAACAAATTGCGCCGCTCCACCGACATGGTCTCCGGCATAGTCAGAATCAGCCGGTATCCTTTGCCGGCGCAGATGAGCGCCAGGCCGATGCCCGTATTACCGCTCGTCGGTTCGATTATGACCGACTGTCCGTTAATAAGGCCTTGTTTCTCTGCTGCCTCCATCATGGAAACGCCGATGCGATCCTTGACGCTGCCGCCGGGATTAAATGACTCCAGCTTCACCAAGACTTCGGCATAACCGTCGTTTACTTTGCGTAGCCTCACCAGCGGCGTTCCACCAATCAGTTCCACAATACTATCATAAATCCTGCCCATTAATTTTTCCAACCTCCCATTAATATGATAATCCTATATGTTTAATTGGTTTTATATTACTCCTCCTCTGTCTGCTTGTCAAGGGGAAAATGCCCCCCTGACACAGGGTCAACTTTGACGAAGGCCTGGCCCGATCCATAAAGGGCATTGACGTTTTTCCCGGGAAATAATATATTCAGGTGTAACCGACGAAACAGGAGGACGATGATGCGCCGACTGATCGAAAGCTTTCTTAGCACCCGTTGGCTTTACCCGGCTCTTCTGGCTGGCAATTTTTGCGGTGCCGTTTATGGGTTTTACTGGTATGCCGGCCAGTTTGCCGAAACGCCGCTTTATCTTTGGCTTTTTCTCCCCAATTCACCCTTGCCCATCCTGTATTTTCTCCTCGCCCTGCTCTTCTTGCGCCGCAAGCGACGCTCCCGCTTTTTTGAAGGGTTGGCTTATTTCGGGCTAATCAAACACGGCCTCTGGACCGTAGTGCTCATCACTCTTTATCAACTGGCCGGCAGCCGGCAGCCGGAAAATATTTGGCTCATAGCGGGTCATGGCCTTATGGCACTGCAGGCTGTCCTATGCTGGTACTATTTTGGCCTGCCACTTACAGTTCAGCAGGCGGCGGCCGTATCCGCCTGGTATTTCTTTGATGACTTCTTAGACTATGTGGTCGGAATCCACCCCCGGATTGACCCGTCACTGGTAAGCCTAGCCACTACGCGCAACATAGCTCTGGCACTTTCTTTGCTCTTAACTGCCGCCTATCTCCTCTCCGCCGAGCGGAGCAAAAACGCTGCAGGCAGCAGCGGTCCAGCTAAAGCGTAACGTGGCGGCAGCAGTCGAGCCAGCGGCAGCCGGCACAAATGGTGGGAAGCGAATAAGGCGCTGCCACCAGGGCCTCCTGTAAGGACAGATAAGCAGCGATCGACCCGGGAAGGAGGCCAAGCAACTCCAGCACCCGGCTGTCGCGAGCCGCCACTTCCGCTTCGCCTCCTTCCAGTCCGCAGCCGCCCAGGCCAAGATGGGGACAGCAGGCACAAATATCATCAGGGGTAGTCGTCAGCAGTACCACCTGCCGACGGCCGGCCGCCAGTTGCCTGACCATCTCCTGCATGCAGGCGGTAAAAGTGTCGTTGTAGCCTAGGCCACGGAAGCGCGGCAGACAGAGAAGATGGTGGCCACGCAGCCGGATAAAGTCACTAGCTGTCATCCTCGTGTTCTGCTATTTTTGCAACACGCCGGTCAGGTTTCTAGCCAACATACCCTGCACGATGATGGAAGAAACAATGACCTTCAAAAGGTCGCCCAGAATAAACGGCCACACACCCACCGCTAGCGCCCGGGGCAGCGTCATCCCGGTGACATAGGCCAACCACGGCACACCGATCAGGTAAACAACCAGCATACCGCCAATAGCTGTCACCAACCCCAGGTAAGGTAGCGAGGGCTTCTGGCGCCGCTCCAGCAGCTTGCCAATGACATACGCTCCCAAAATGAAACTGAAGAGAAAACCGCCCGTTGGTCCGACCAGCACATTCAGTCCAGCTTGGGCCTTGGAGAACACCGGCAACCCGACCGCACCAAGCAATAGATAGATGACCTGGCTATAGGCGCCGAGCCTGGCACCAAGCAGCGCGCCGGAGAGCATCACAGCCAAAGTCTGGCCAGTAATCGGAATCGGGCCAAACGGCAGCGCAATGGAAATTTGAGCTAGCACAGCTGTCAGCGCGGCAAACAGAGCCACAAGTACCATGTCACGTACAGAGAGATTTTTCATGCCTAAATCCTCCTTGGCAATTTTTGCTGATTATAGCACGGTGCCGCCTTGATTGTCAACCATTTTTTCGTTTTTGGTTGACAATCATCTTGCAAAAAGCCCGCTCCAAACCGAGCAGGCTATTTTTTGCAACTGTGCAGCTTCAGCGACCTCTCACTTGTCTTTGACAAAGCCAACTACAACATACGTCCCACTGCGCGGGTCGGTTCGCAACTCAATAAACCCCTTTTTCTGAGCGTCTTCCAGCAGTTCCGAAAAGGAGCGGTAGCCATAGGACGATTCACTGAAAGAAGGCCGCTTACGCTTCATGGTGTCTTTGACCATGGAAGACCAGAGACACTCTTTGTTCTCACGGATGAGGGCGATAATGGACTCAAACAGCAGATTGAACGCCGGATGCTTTTCTTTGGGCACTTTACTGTCCACCTTGGGGGGCTGGAACTCTCCCAGCACCAGGTCTTCGTAGTAGATAAACTCATCGCAGTTGTCACTGAGCAGTGCCGAGGTGGAAGAGCGCATGCCAAGGCCGATAACGTGTTTACCGTTTTCCTTGAGCTTGGAAACAAGCGGGGAAAAATCGCTGTCACCCGAGATAATGGCAAAAGTATCGATATGCTCTTTGGCGTAACAAAGGTCAATGGCATCCACGGCCAGACGGATATCAGCCGAGTTTTTACCGGTGACGGAGCGTTTGGGGATTTCGATGAGTTCAATCGCCGCCTCATGAAAAGGTTGCTTGTATTTGGGAAACCTGCTCCAGTCAGCATAAGCTTTTTTGACAATGACCTTGCCTTTTTCCACTAGTCGTTCCAGCACTTTCTGGATATCAAAATCAGGATCCTTACGGCCTTGAACGCCCATGGCGATGTTTTCAAAGTCCACGAACATGGCTAATGTGTGTTCCCGGTCATTCATAGCAGCACCTCAAGTTAAAATTTCAAGCCACAGTGATACTTTCATCCAGGTAGACGTCCTGGATAGCGCGGAGCAATCTGACGCCCTCGGCCAGCGAGCGTTGGAAGGCCTTGCGCCCGGAAATTAGTCCCATGCCGCCGGCCCGCTTGTTAATAACAGCGGTCCGCACCGCCTCTGCCAAGTCGTTTTGGCCGGACGGCCCCCCGGAATTAATAAGTCCGATGCGCCCCATATAGCAGTTGACGACCTGGTAGCGGGTCAGGTCGATGGGGTGCGTTGTCGTCAGCTCGCTGTATACTCTCTTGTGTGTCTTGCCGAATTCCTCGCCGGCCAGACGGCTGACAGCGGTGTAACCTCCATTTGTCTCGGGCAACTTTTGTTTGATAATATCGGCCTCGATGGTCACGCCCAGATGGTTGCCCTGCCCGGTCAGGTCGGCGGCAGTATGGTAATCCACGCCGTCAATCTTAAAATGAGCGTTGCGCAGGTAGCACCAGAGCACTGTAAACATGCCCAACTCGTGAGCTGCCTGGAAAGCTTCGGACACTTCCTGGATCTGGCGGCGCGACTCCGCCGAGCCAAAATAGATAGTGGCGCCAACGCCAAGTGCCCCCATGTCCCGGGCCTGCTTGACCCCGGCAAACATAACCTGGTCATAAGCATTGGGGAAGGAAAGAAACTCATTGTGGTTCAGCTTAACAAGCAGCGGAATTTTGTGCGCGTATTTCCTGGCCACCGACCCCAACACGCCAAGCGTGGAAGCCACAGCGTTGCAGCCACCCTCCTGCGCCAACCGCACAATGTTTTCCGGGTCAAAATATGCCGGATTAGGAGCAAAAGAAGCGCCGGCTGAATGCTCAATCCCTTGGTCCACCGGCAGGATGGAAACATAGCCGGTCCCGCCCAGCCTTCCGTGGCTGAAAAACTGCTGCAGGCTACGCAAGACCGGGGTGGGTCGGTCAGACAGAGCAAAAATGCGGTCCACAAAATCGGGACCCGGCAAGTGGAGCAGCTCTTTGGGTACCGTGCGGCACACGTGACTAAGTAACGAATCTGCATCACTCCCCAACATTTCCACTACGTTGCTCATCAATAGCCCTCCTTTGAAAATGCTCTCCTCCATTTTGACTTCTAGCATTTTGCTTCTTACTCTTTGATTCTACCGCACTAGTCCTAAATAGGCAATTGTCGTACTACACAGAATTCTCTTTCTATTCTGCAAAGAAAAAGGAAGTTTGGGGCAGGATTACAAATACAACAAAAAGAATTACTTTGCAGACACCCCTGCCCCCACAAAACGGAGGCCACAACAGAAGAACGAGAATAAACCGTGAATTTGATCGTACACCTGTTGGAGTACGGCTTGCCGTGTCCGTATTTTCAGGGCAGACAATTAACATAATTTGACGGCCGGAGCTTGCGAGGTTACAATAACAGTAACCGTTCTCTAAAGTCAAAAAGGAGGTACTCTATATGCTACCTGTGGAAATTAAGAAAAATGTTTACTGGTTAGGCGTGATTGACTGGAACGTACGTTACTTCCACGGCGCCACCTACTCCACCAACCGCGGGACTACTTACAACTCTTACCTGCTAATCGACGAGGAGCCCACGCTTGTCGACACCTGCTACACCCCTTTTGCCGGTGACCTGCTGACCAACCTGCGAAGGATTCTTGACCCGCGAAAGCTGCGCTATATTGTTGTCAACCATGTGGAAACCGACCATGTCGGAGCGCTGCCTGCCGTGTTGGAAGCAGCACCGCAAGCTACAATCATTTGCTCCGCCAAAGCAGCTCCGGCCCTAGACAAGCTGTTTGGCGCCAACTGGCCTAAACGGGTGGTCAAAACAGGCGACACGGTGTCGATTGGTCAGAAAACTCTTTCCTTTATTGAGGCTCCTATGCTTCATTGGCCGGATAGCATGTTCACCTATGTGCCAGAAGAAAAGCTACTGCTGCCAAACGATGCTTTCGGCCAGCACCTGGCTACGTCGTCACGCTTTGATGATGACTCAGATCCGGCGGTCATCATGCAGGAAGCCCAAAAATACTACGCCAATATCCTCTTGCCCTATAGCTCACTGGTACTGAAAAAAATTGCTGAAGTCGTGAAAATGGGTCTGGAAATTGACATGATTGCCCCAAGCCACGGCATCATCTGGCGGGCTGACCCCGGAAAAATCATCAACGCTTATGTCAGTTGGGCAAAAGGCGAAAACAAGCGGAAAGCGCTAGTGGCCTATGAAACTATTTGGGGCAGCACAGAGAAAATGGCTGAGGCTATCCTGGAAGGCTTAGTCCAAGGCGGTATGGAGGCAAAACTTTACAAAATGTCGGCCAGCGACGCCAGCGAAGTTATTGCCGAACTACTTGATGCGGAACTGCTGGTCCTTGGTTCACCAACGATGAACCGCGACTTCCTGCCCAAGCTTTCTCCTTTTGTTGACGACCTAGCGACCTTAAAGCCTAAAAACAAGAGGGTCGCACTTTTTGGCTCCTCCGGCTGGAGCCGCGGCGCCGTTAAAGAGCTAACTGAGCGGACAGCCAAGGCCGGTTTTACGCTGGCCGACACCCTAGAGATTTTCTGGACGCCAAGCGCCGAGGAACTCGATAACTGCCGACAATTTGGCCTGAGCTTAGCCGCTAGCAACCCTTCATAAAAAATACTAGTTCACAAATCTTAACATCCCCACGGGCGAAGCTAGGAGCATACGGCTTCGCCTTTATGCTCAGCTAGCGGACACTAACTTCAGTGCCTGCTCGACAATATTGCTCACTGTAAAGCCGTACTTTTCCATCAGCACCTCTCCCGGGGCGGAGGCGCCAAAATGATTCAGGCCAATGACCGCCCCTTCCGCGCCGGTAAACCGTTCCCAGCCAAGCGGCAAAGCTGCTTCCACGGCTAGGCGCTTTTTCGCAGACTCCGGCAAAACCTCTTCCTGGTATTCTACAGGTTGGGCAAGGAACAACTCAAAGCTCATCATGCTTACAACACGAGCGGAAACGCCCCTGTTTATTAGTTCCTGCCATACCTGCAACACTAGGGGCACCTCCGACCCGCTGGCCAGCAGAATTAAATCCAACCTGCTACCCTCTTCGCGGCGCAGGACATAGCCTCCCTTGGCTGCCTGCGGGCCGGTCCCGTCAAGTTGCGGCACATTCTGCCTAGTAAGCACCAAGGCGCTCGGGCCATCTTGTCTACGGAGCGCGGCGAGCCAGGCGGCAGCCGTTTCCCGACCGTCGGCAGGCCGCAGGAGTCGCAGATTCGGGATGATACGCAGGGAAGCCAGATGTTCCACAGGCTGGTGCGTCGGGCCGTCCTCGCCTACGGCAACGCTGTCGTGGGTAAATACGTAAACTACCGGCAGCTTCATCAGCACTGCGAGCCTGATGGCTGGCCGCATGTAGTCGGCAAAAACAAGAAAAGTGGAGCCGTACGGGCGAAGGCCACCATGCAACGCCAAGCCGTTTAAAACAGCGGCCATAGCATGTTCCCGCACACCAAAAAATATATTGTTGCCGCTATAGTCTCCGGCCTGAAAATCGCCGCAGCCTTTCAGGTACGTCTTGGTGGAGGCATTTAGGTCAGCAGAACCACCCAGCAGGTTGGGCAGATACCGAGCCAAGATTTGCATGAGTTGCCCGGAGGAGGCACGGGTGGCTGCCGGCAACTCATGCTGCCAGAATAACGGGTCCTCTTCTAGACCGTTTGGCAACTCCCGGGTGTGCCAGGCAGCAAAGCGCGCTGCCTCCTCCGGGTACTGTCGGCAATAGTCAGCAAGCAGCTTGTCCCAGACTGCTTTTTTTTGCTCCAGCTTCTCCTTCAGGATAGAGAAATGCTCACGCACCTCCGACGGCACATAAAACAGCGGTTCAAGCGGCCAGCCTAGCCTCTCCTTCGAGAGCCGCGCCTCTGTCGGACCAAGAGGTGAGCCATGCGCCTCAGCCGTCCCCTGCTTGCCGGGGCTGCCGTACCCAATTTCAGTACGCACCATAATCAGAGAAGGGCGGTCTGTGTCGCTTCTGGCTTGCGCGATGGCCTCGGTGATAGCGTCTAGGTCAGTGCCGTCGTCTACTTTCAGCACCTGCCAGCCGTAAGCTGCAAAACGCTGTCCTACATCCTCAGTAAAGGCCAGTCCGGTGCTGCCGTCAATGGTGATACGGTTATCGTCATAAAGGCAAATCAATCTGCCAAGGCGCAGGTGACCGGCAAGTGAGGCTGCCTCCGCTGTCACGCCTTCCATCAGGCAGCCATCGCCGGCATAAACATAGGTGTAATGGTCTACCAGGCTAAACCCTGGCTTGTTGAATTCGGCCGCCAGACGCCGCTCGGCCATGGCCATACCCACAGCGTTGGCAAACCCCTGCCCGAGCGGGCCCGTAGTCGTCTCCACTCCAGGAGTGTGGCTATATTCCGGATGGCCGGGAGTCATGCTCCCCCACTGGCGGAATTTCTTTAGCTCCTCCAGTGGCAAGTCATATCCCGACAGGTGCAGCAGCGCATAAAGCAGCATAGAGCCGTGGCCGGCAGATAAAACAAAGCGATCCCGGTCCGGCCAGTGCGGATCTTGTGGGCTGTGCCGGAGAAACCGTGTCCAGAGAGCATAAGCCATGGGCGCACCGCCCATAGGCAGTCCCGGGTGGCCGGAGTTGGCCGCCTCTACTGCGTCTACAGCCAAAAAGCGTATTGTATGGACAGGCAGCTGTTCTGCAACTTTCATTTCTTTCCTCCTAGGGGTCAGGCTTAGCTATTTTTAATAAAGATATCGGCAACCACCATACTCATCGCAGCCGCAGGATTAGCTTACCCACATTCTCGGCAAAGCGCAAGAGCGTCCGCACACCTTCCTCATCCTGCATAGCCTCGCCCGGTTTTTTACCATACAGAATATTCCAGTAAGTGGAGCCAGGGACAACCATCTCGTTAATAAAGAAAAACATCAGCAGCTCCTGAATGGTGGACGTGGCGCCGCCGCGCCGATTGATAGCTACCGGGCCGCCAACTTTCCAGGAAAGAAACTTGTCGTTATTGTAGGAGAGCATGCCGACGCGCTGCAGCACATTCAGCAAATCTCCGCGAGCCGTGCCGAAATAGACGGGGGAGCCAACAATCAGGCCGCGGGCGCTGCGAATCTTGTTGGCAATTTCATTTAGCCCATCATTAAGCGAACACTCTCCGCTACCGATACACTTGCCGCAGGCCGCGCAGGCCTGGATGTTCCGGCCGGCCAGGCTCAGCAGCTCCGTTTGCAGCCCCAGCGACTTCAGAATGGTAGAGCACTTATGCAGCGCCTGCGCCGTATTGCCTTCTTTTTTCGGGCTGCCTGAAATGAGCAGCACTTTTTCAGCGTTCACCTTTCCGCCTCTCTTCTCCTGCTTTCTCTATCCAGACCTCAGGGTCCTTGCTTACTCCTTACAGGCATTATTTTCACTGATATGTAAGACACGGCAACTTTTTTCCCGCAGAAAATCCCGGAGCGCATCGACATCTTCACAGCCCTGCAGACGCCAGACCGACTGGCCGACATTTTTTTCCGGGTCGCTCGGCAACACAGCGACGCTGACTACATTAACACCAAAATCGCGAAGCAACTCCGCCGCCACCACGAGTGCACCCTGTCGGTCAGGCAACTCCAGAGTCAGCCTTAACCCACCGCGGTTTACACCGAGCATTTCCAGAAAAGCAGTGAAGATATCCGTCTCGGTGATGATGCCCACCAGCTTGCCTTCCTTGACTACCGGCAGCCCGCCCAGATGGTGCTCCCGCAGCAGCCTAGCCGCTTCGTCTATCGGCATATCAGGAGAAACAGTATACAGCTTTTTGGCCATCACGTCTTTAACGGGGAGCTTGGCCAAAAGATAGTTCAACTCCCAGATGCTCAAAGAAGTGGCCGGTGAAGGAGAAGCGCGAACCAAGTCGAGCAAGGTGACAATGCCGACCAGGCAGTCCCTGTCGAGCACCGGTAACCGCCGGATGCCTTTTTTCTCCATTAGCGACAAGGCCTCGGGAACGGTTGTCTCCGGTGAAATGGTCAGTGGTGGGGAAGACATTCTGTCTTTTACCAGCATCTCTCTACCCCCTCGGGCGTTTCCTTTATTCTAACAGGAAAAAAGCCGCCTGTGAAGAGCGGCGCTGATTTAGTTCAGGACAACGTCAAAACGACCGCCGGCTAAAATTTAAACTGACTGATCAGGACATTCAGCTCTTCCGCTAGCTCGGACAAAGAAGCGGAGGACGCCGCTACCTCTTCCGCAGCAACAGACTGCTCTTCTGAAGCTGTCGCCACGCTTTGCACCCCGGCCACCATTTGGCCGGTAGAGGCAGAAATTTCCCGGAGCTTCTCGGTCAGCTCATTAACGGTAGCAGAAATTTCCCGTAGAGATAAACCTACTTCCTGCACCATTTGCGTCCCCGCAGTGACCTCTCTGCCGCTTTGCCCCATTTTCCCCACCGCTGCACTTGCTTCTGCCTGGATGTCGCGAATTAGCTTATTTATCTCGCTCGCAGCTTTGGCAGACTGCTCGGCAAGCTTTCTCACTTCATCGGCCACCACCGCAAACCCTCGTCCCTGCTCCCCGGCGCGGGCCGCTTCAATTGCCGCGTTAAGCGCCAGCAAGTTTGTCTGATCAGCAATCTCTGTGATTAGCTTGGTAATCTGGTTAATGTCTCTGGACTTTTTACTGAGCCCATCGATTACCTTGCCAACTTCTTCAGTAGCACAAGTGATGCTCTTCATCTGTTCAGCAATGCCCAAGACGCCTTTCCCTCCTTCTGCGGCAGCAATTGTAGCCTTCCCGGAAGCAGCAGTTATTTGCTGCACACCCTGAGCTACGTGGCCTGCCATAGAGGCTATCTCCGTCATTGTGGCCGAGGTTTCCATAATAGCGGAAGTGGTCTGCTGGGAGCTGGCACTCAACTCCTGGGAGGAGGCAGCAACAAGATCGGCTTTTTCCCCTATTTGGCTCACCAAACTCCGAATCTGCGAGGACATGCTGTGGAAAGTTTCGGCAAGCGTTCCTATCTCATCGCGTGAGTTTACGGCAATACTGACCGTCAAATCTCCCGTAGATATCTTTTTTGCCGAAGTCACCAGTTCCGCTAGAGGCCTGGTGATGCTGCGAGCGACAAAATAACCCAGCAGGACAAGCATTAGTACGCCGGCCACAATAACAATGACAGCGTTATTTCTGGCCCTAGCGACCGCCTCGTTGCTTTCCTCATAAAATTGTCTTGCCTCCAGCGCTTTTGAGGCTGCCAGCTCAAGGAACAGCACATCGGCCTGCTGAAAAAGGAGAGATATTTCTCCTGTTGTCAGCGTCATCGCTTCCTGTATTCTTCCCTCAGAGACTAGCGGCGATACTCTCTCCACGGCTGCTAGATATATCGACCAAAAGGACTCAAATTGGTCAAGAACTTCTTTTTCTTCTGCCGTGAGTTCCACAGCACGGATTTTTGCCAGATATTCGTTCAGCTTCCCTTCGTGTACTTCTTTTTCTGCTCCGGTGGCTCCCCCTGATGCCACATAGTTGTAAACCGACCGGTTGTGGTAAACTGCACCCACCTGCGCAAGGCCGACGTAGTAAATTCCCAATAACTTCTTTTCATACATCTGGTTTGCTATATCTCGCAGCCTGTTATTGCTGGAGATTACAACCAGGCTTAAAACAGCAGTTACAGCTACGACTGCGAAGCCAAGCAAACAAAATTTTAGGCCAACAGTTAGATTACGTAGAGACACCTTTTCTACTCCTTTCATGAGCCAAAGTAGGTCGTCAGTAATATTATAGCAAAAAATGTTGTCCATGGAAAGAAAAACAAGAGACGCTTTCGGCGTCTCTTGTCGGCAGCAGGGTTACCCGCCTAATGTTCCATCTGTTCAGCGATGTCGATCAATCCTGCCTCGTGCAAGGCCGTGATCACGTCCTTGACATCGGCCCTTTTTTCCTGCGGCAAGGCCGCCACAAACGAGTCAATTTGCTCCTGCCCCACCAACTTAGTAACCTTTAAATTGCCCACGACAAAACTGTCGGCCAAAAACATCAGACCTCCCGTACATTTTTCTTATTGTCGTCCCGGGGAAAGCATCTTATACTGAAACACGCTCATTTTGTTTGCGGGAGAATCTTCAGGCTAGAGGATACAATTGCAGAATAAGCACTGTACCCATGCCCATACTGATGGTCAAAAGCATGTTTTTTGTCGGCCAAGCCACAAGAAAGGCCGGCACAGTAGCGAGCAAATAACTGTTGCTGACAGAGAGGAAAATCTGGCGATCTGTCAGCAGAATCCCAGGCATAACGAGTGCAGCCAGCACAGACACAGGAATATAACGGAACCAGGCAACAATGACGATCTGCGGAATCTCTAGGCGTGTCAGAACATACAATGGCAGAAAGCGCGGCAGGTACCCAAGGACAATTGACAGCGCCTTTTTCGCTCCCCCCAACATCTCCGCCCACAGCATCAGCATGTCTCCTCTGCACAGCTTAAGAAAAATACCAGTTCTGCTAGAACTGGTAGACATGTTTCTGCTTCCTTACTCCCTCAGTTGTAAAGCTGGTGAATCCGTGTGCCGGCAGCGCTGCGGGTGACAATGCCTAGGCACTTAAAACAAGCCCGTAGACTGAATAAGTTAGCGCTTGGAGAATTGTGGCGCTTTGCGCGCCTTTTTCAGGCCGTATTTCTTCCGCTCCTTCATCCGCGGATCACGAGTCAGAAAACCGGCTCGCTTCAAGGCCGGACGGTAGTCGGCTTCGGCCTTGAGCAAGGCACGGGAAATGCCGTGCCTGATGGCTCCAGCCTGCCCGGTTGTGCCGCCTCCCTCAACTTTGGCCAGAACATTAAATCTCTCCAGCGTTTCCGTGAGCGTTAACGGTTGCCTGACGATAAATTTCAACGTCTCCAACCCAAAATAAGCATCGATGTTCCTATCATTAATGACAATCTGACCACTGCCCGGGACCAACCGTACACGCGCCACAGCGTTTTTCCTGCGCCCGGTGCCGTAATACTGAACCTGGATCACTTAAATCTCTCCCTTTCTGCAATACCTTAAAACTGCCATACTGCTGGCTGCTGAGCTTCATGCGGGTGTTGGGTGTCAGCATAAACACGCATCTTTTTCAACATCGCTCTGCCCAAACGGTTGTGGGGCAGCATCCCCTTGACCGCCAGCATCATGACCCGCTCAGGTCTGGTGGCAAGCAAGGTGCCGTAGGAAACTTTTTTAAGGCCCCCGGGGTAGCCCGAATGGCGGTAGTGAAACTTCTGCTCAGACTTTTTGCCGGTTAGGACAATTTTGACAGCATTGATGACGATTACATGGTCACCCGTGTCAATGCCGGGGGTAAAAACCGGTTTATGCTTGCCGCGCAGAATACGGGCAATCTCTGTAGCAACCCGACCAAGTGGCTTGCCGGCAGCATCAACGATATACCAGCTACGCTCAATTTGTCCGGATTTTGGCATGAATGTGGTGCGCACTGTCTTTCCTCCTTGGCTTAGCACTGCGGTCAAAACACCGTTAACGGGGCAGGAAACGGCACAGTGACACAACGTAATTCTATAATAAACGAACCAGACCTGTCAAGCAAGTTTCAGCAACTTTCCAGTCTTGTTGTTCGTGTTAGCGTTTTTTGCGGTTTTCTTCGGCAGAACGGTTGACAAGCTCTGTCCTCGCAACCTACAATATAGCTATCTGCCGGCCTTGTGCCCAAGTCAGCAGCTCAAGAGAGAAGGTATTACAGTGCCGACAGAAATCGGTATCCTTTTGAACACACAAAACGCCGCTAGGTTTCAGGCAAATCTGATTAATTTTCTCCTCTATTGCGCCATTATGTCTTCCCATATGTTCATACCGCTGCTCAGCACGGACCTCGGCGCCTCTTCCTTCCAGGTCGGATTGGTCGGTGCCTCTTTCGGCATTGCCTATCTACTTTCTTCGCTCTTTTTCGGGCGGAAGTCAGATCTGCAGGGCCGACTTCTTTTTGTGAGGATCGGGCTTGCCGCAAGCAGCATTGCTTTTCTCGCTCAGACACTTTCCTTTAGCTTGGTAGCGCTATTCGTCATCCGTGCTCTGGTCGGCTTTAGCTTAGGCATTTCCACTGCCGCTCTTATCGCCTACATTTACGAGTCCCAGGGCAACATGGGAAGGTTCAGTTCTTATGGTTCACTGGGGTGGATCGGCGGCGCAATCGCTGCCGCCACACTGACCGGGTATAATGCCCTGTTTGTTTTTAGTGCCGTGTTCAGCTTGGCAGCCTTCATTGTGTCGCTATCTATGCAGGAAACAGTCTCGCCCAAACCTATAAAAATCCCCCGCCTCGTAACAGTAGCTCGCCGCAACAGCAAAGTGTTATGGCCTTTTTTCCTTCGTCACCTCGGCGCTACCGCCACCTGGATTATCTTGCCCTTGTTCTTTGAGACGCTGGGTGCCTCCAAGACCTGGATCGGATTACTGTGGAGCATCAATTTTGTCTTTCAGTTTATAGCTATGCGCTTTGTGGAAAAACTTCCGGAAAAGTTGGTTTTCCTGATAGGGCAGGGGCTTTCTGTCCTTGTCTTTATCGGCTACACTTTGGTCAATAACTACTTGCAAATCATCCCGCTCCAGATACTCCTTGGATTTTCCTGGGCCTTTCTGTACGTCGGTTCTCTCCTCATGGTCCTGCACAGCGGGGAGGAAAAGGGCACTGCTAGCGGCGTGTTCTTTGCGGCCATCAATCTGAGCGGCGCAGTTGGCCCCTTACTCGGAGGCCTTATTTCACAACTCTTTGATTACCGGGCCGTAATGCTTTTCGCGGCAGCCATTACGCTGGTTGGCCTCTTGCCTTCCCTGCGCCAAACTGTGGTCAGCTCCTTAGAAAATAAGTGATCTACTTAATATTTGACGCATTTTAGCACCAAGCCCTGCGGAGGGACAGTGTAGCCGGCAGCGCAGCGGTCGCGTGCCGCCAAAACCGACCCCAACTCTGGCGGCCGCCTACCGCTACCCACCTCGATCAGCGTGCCGGCGATAATGCGTACCATATTGTACAGGAAGCCATTGGCCTCGGCCGTAATTTTAATGTAGCAGTCTTGCTCCGCGACTTCCAGCCGCAACAGGCGGCGAACCGTGGATTTGACCGTGCTGCCGCTGGCACAGAAAGAGGCAAAATCCTGCACACCTACCAGGCTGGCAGCACTCGCAGCCATAAGAGCGGCCTCCAGAGGCTGGCGGACGTGGTAGGCGTATTTTCTCGTCAGCACGCGTGGGTGTGGAGCGTTGTCAATGGTATAGGTATAAATTTTGCTTACGGCGGAAAT
>JAGXSQ010000023.1 GCA_018333395.1 Dethiobacter sp. | reverse complement strand
CCATGTTGCGTGTATCGTTGAGAGCATCAAAAATACGGAAAACATCCATCCCATAGGACACCGATTTTCTGACGAAAGCATCGACCACATCATCAGAGTAGTGGCGGTAACCCACCAAGTTTTGACCGCGTAAAAGCATCTGCAGTTTCGTCTTCTTGATGATACTGCGCAAGGTCCTCAACCTTTCCCACGGGTCTTCATCCAAGAACCGCAGGCAACTGTCAAAAGTAGCGCCGCCCCAGACCTCCATGGAATGAAAACCTACCTCATCCATCATCTCCGCCACACCCAGCATATGCTTCAGCTGCATGCGCGTAGCCATCAGGGACTGGTGGGCATCCCTTAGCGTCGTATCAGTAATCCCTACACGCCTTTTTTCCGTCATTCCGGACGACTCCTCTCTAATCTTTGCCCTAGCTAACACTTCCATTATAAGCCTTCCTCCTCCTTAATTCAAGTGTAGAGACGCTCTCCCCCGTTCCTTGTTCGAAAGTTTAGATTATTTAAAATATGGCCCTGGTTTTATCTGGCCGCAAGGCAGTTACCGCCGGGCGTAGCTGGCCGCCGCCGCCCCAGCCAGCCGTCCGCTGATGATCTCGTCCGCTAGAACTAGGTCCGGTATGGCCTCGCGTCCATGCACCCCGGCCGTCAGTTCTCCGGCAGCGTAAAGGCCGGGGAGAGGTCCTTCCGGCCCAAGGACGCGGTATTGCTCGTCTACCTCTAGCCCTCCCGGTGTCAGGGCAATGGTCCCGAGCGTTGCGACGCGGTATGGAGCGGGGAGACCATGCAAACTGGCGGCCAGTTTTTCCGCCGACACGCCTAGCCGCGAGGCCAGCGTTAGCATATCATCCACAGCTATGAAATCCGGGATATTCTCCCGCTGCCCTTCGCCAAGCACAATGTAGACCGGTCCCTCCTGACTTTTCAACACTGCTTCCTCCCCGGTAGGAATTCTTTCTCCTGCCGCATCTAGCCGCACCGCGCCTGGGTGCATCTCCGGTAAAAAGCGCCTCCCTTGCGGCAAAAAGACGGTCAGCAGCGTAACGGCGTTTATATCCCTAATCCTAGCACCCGCAGCCTGCGCCAGCAAGAACCCTGTGCCGCTGTGCCCTCCTTCAGGCCTGGGCACGACGCCGGTGGTGCCCGTGTATTGCTGCAGCAAAGCTAAGTTAGCAGCCATGCCACCGTCCGCCAGCACCACGGCCCGGCTGCGGATTTCTATCTCGCGGCCGTCTGGGAGGATCGCCACCACTCCTGCTATGCCAGCAGGAGTGAGCAGGAGCTCTTTGAGGCGCCACGTATCGGAAAAGCCGGCCAATAGCGGGGACAGGGCCGCCTCCAGAGAGGCCGGTAGAAAAGTTTGCGCTTCCCCCAAAGCCGGGAGGTGGAGCCCCGGATTTTCGCTCGGGTTTGCCAAGACCGAAAAGGCAACGCCACTCTGTTCTTCAAGCCAGGCCAAGCTCTCGGCTGAAGTATGGCTTAGGGAATAGATCTGACTTTCGTTACCCGCCCCGCCTCCGCGGGAAAACACGTCTTGGGTCATTACTTCTGAGGTGTAAGCCGGCATAAGGTCCTGCTGTGGTGGCGTGCCGGCTGCCCAGAAAGCAGGGCTAAAGGCGGGGAAGCCCGTACCGAACGGCCCGGTCAGATCCAGATAGAAAACATCAGACCCCGCCTGCGCAGCCGTGAGCGCCGCCACAGCACCGGCTACGCCGCTGCCTACCACTACTACGTCTACGCTTTGCGGGAGTGGCGGCCAGGACGTCGTGTTTTGCCGCAGAGAAAAACTGACCAGCAACAGCACGGCTGCGCCAGCCACGCCAAGAGAAGACAAAAAACGAGGGAAATGCTTCGCCTTTCTCTTCTTTCCCATACACCCTCCGCCATTTATTCGCTCTCTTCAGACACGACCCGTGTCAGCCCCACCACCCGGTCTCCTTCATCTAGGCGAATCAGGGTCACCCCCTGCGCCAGACGGCTTTGCCGGGAGATTTCCGGGACTCCCTGCCTGATGACTATGCCCTTAGCCGTAATAATCATCAGTTCATCGCTTTGGCGGACAAGCCTGGCGCCGTTGACCGGACCATTTTTTTCCGTCAGGCGTATCGTATAAATTCCTTTACCCCCGCGTGTTTGGGCCCTGTATTCCTTAAGAGGTGTGCGTTTACCGTACCCGTTTTCCGTAATGACGAGCACCTCGCTATCCTGTTCGTTCTGCAAAGCGACTGTCTCCAGCGCCATCACGCGGTCACCTGCGCCGAGGTCAATGCCGCGGACGCCGCGGGCTCCGCGGCCCATGGCACGTACATCATTCTCAGAAAAACGGATAGAGTATCCATTTTGGGTGACCAGAATTACTTCATGCTGTCCGTCGGTCAGCCGCACATCAATCAGCTCATCGTCCTGCGCTAATGTCAGCGCGATAAGGCCTCCCTTACGTGAACTGCCAAATTCCTCTAAAGGCGTTTTCTTAACCTGACCCTGGCGCGTAGCCATAAATAACTGACGCCCTTCTCCAAAATCCCTGATGGGGATTACCGCCGTTACTTGCTCCCCTGCCTCCACCGGCAGCATATTGACGATAGCCGTGCCGCGAGCCTGCCGGCTGCTTTCCGGTATCTCATGGACTTTCAGACGATACATCCGGCCACGGTTAGTAAAGCAACACAGGTAATCATGGGTTGAAGCGATATATAAATGCTCTACAAAATCATCCGAGCGGGTCTGCATGCCTGTGACGCCGCGCCCTCCCCGGCGCTGCACGCGATAAGTCGTCACCGGCAACCGTTTGATGTACCCGTTATGCGTTAATGTCAGCACCATGTCTTCTTCGGCAATCAGATCCTCAACGGAAAAATCCTCTTCTTGGGCCACAATCTGTGTGCGTCGGTCGTCTCCGTAGCGCTCCCGGATTAACAACAACTCCTCCTTGATAATCTGGTACACTAGGCGTTCATTGGCCAGAATCTCCCGCAGGTGGGCTATTTTTTTAATCAACTCCAGATATTCTGTTTCCAACTTATGCTGCTCAAGCCCCGTCAGGCGCCTCAAGCGCATTTCGAGGATCGCTTGGGCCTGGACTTCCGTAAGTTTAAAATTTTCTACAAGGCCCTTCCGCGCCTCCTCCTCCGTACGGGAGGCGCGAATCAGCGCGATAACGGCATCAAGGTTGGCTAGGGCAACGCGCAGCCCCTCCAGTATATGGGCTCTCTCCTCCGCTTTGCGTAAATCATACTGTGTGCGGCGGGTAACTATTTCTTTCTGGTGATTCAGGTAATGAACGAGCAGCTCCTTTATATTCAGCACACGCGGCCTGTTATCCACCAGAGCAAGCATAATAATCCCGAAAGTCTGTTGCAACTGAGTAAACTTAAAGAGGTTATTGAGGATAACCTGGGGGTTTGCCTCCCGCTTCAGTTCCAGGACCATACGCATCCCAGTCCGGTCCGACTCGTCACGTAGGTCAGAAATTCCCTCTAGCTTCTTTTCGCGAACCAGCTCCGCAATCTTTTCGATTGTTTTAGCCTTGTTCACCTGGTAGGGCAGTTCGCTTACCACGATCCGCGACCGGCCATTTTCCATACGCTCCACTTGGGCTTTGGCTCTGATTTGAATAATACCGCGCCCTGTGCGATAGGCGGCACGAATGCCCTCGCGGCCAAGAATTAAGCCGCCGGTTGGGAAGTCAGGCCCCTTTATCTTTTGCAGAAGTTCCGGGATTTCCTCCTCCGGATTCTCAATTAAAAGACAGCACGCCTCAATCACCTCCCGCAAATTATGGGGAGGAATATTCGTAGCCATGCCAACAGCAATCCCGGCTGAGCCGTTTAACAGTAAATTGGGAAAGCGAGCCGGCAGGACCACCGGCTCCTGCAGCGTATCGTCAAAATTAGGCCGGAAATTGACGGTTTCTTTCTCAATATCAGCCAGCATTTCTACAGTGATTTTAGCCATACGTGCTTCCGTGTAGCGCATGGCCGCTGCCGGGTCGCCATCGACCGAACCAAAGTTCCCGTGCCCGTCAACAAGCGGGTAGCGACTGGAAAAGTCTTGGGCCATCCTGACCATGGCATCGTAGACAGCCGTATCTCCATGCGGATGGTACTTGCCGAGCACTTCTCCGACAAGGCGGGCCGACTTTTTATGCGGTTTATCCGGCCACATGGTAAGTTCATACATCGCAAAAAGGATGCGTCGGTGTACCGGCTTTAAGCCGTCGCGCACATCCGGCAGCGCTCGGCTGACGATAACGCTCATGGCATAATCTAAAAAAGAATGTTTTACCTCCTCATGAATCGGCATCGGCAAAATCTTTCCGTGGGTAAAGTCCACTTCCACTCACCTCCTCCCCTAAATATCCAGGTTCCGCACTTCGCTGGCATATTTCTCGATAAATTCTCGCCGCGGCTCTACCTGATCTCCCATCAGAACAGTGAAAATTTCATCGGCTAGCAGCGCTTCTTCCATCGTTACCTGCAGGATAGTCCGCGACTGCGGATTCATGGTTGTCGACCATAACTGTTCTGCTTGCATCTCACCCAAGCCCTTATAGCGTTTGATGTTAGTTCCTTCCCGCCCTATTTCCAGCATTTTCTTTTCCAGTTCAGCGTCATTATAGAGGTAATACTGCTTTTTCTTTTTTTCCAGCTGATATAAAGGCGGCTGGGCAATATAGATATAGCCGGCCACGATTAATTGCTGCATATAGCGATAGAAAAAAGTAAGCAGCAAAGTACGGATGTGGGAACCATCCACGTCGGCATCCGTCATAATAATAATCTTATGGTAGCGCGCCCGCCCAACTTCAAAATCCTCGCCAACGCCTGTTCCCAGCGCTGTGATAATCGTACGGATTTCCTCATTGGCCAGGATTTTGTCCAAACGCGCTTTCTCCACGTTGATAATTTTCCCGCGTAGCGGCAGAATAGCTTGAAAACGACGGTCCCTTCCCTGTTTGGCTGACCCTCCGGCGGAATCACCTTCTACCAGGTAAACCTCACACAGCGCCGGGTCGCGGCTCACACAGTCCGCCAGTTTGCCGGGAAGGGCCGTTACCTCCAAAGCGCTTTTTCGGCGAGCTAGCTCCCTTGCTTTACGAGCCGCTTCCCGGGCGCGAGCGGCACTTAAAGACTTGTCAATAATCTTTCTGGCCACGGAGGGATTCTGCTCAAAGAAGGCGCCCAGTTCTTCGTAGAGAAAAGACTCTACCAATCCGCGCATCTCGCTGTTGCCAAGTTTTGTCTTCGTTTGTCCTTCGAACTGTGGGTCTAGAAGCCGGACGCTGATTACAGCAACCAACCCCTCGCGGACGTCTTCGCCGCTCAGGTTGTTTTCGTTTTCTTTGAGCAAGTTGTGTTTGCGGGCATAATCGTTCAGTAAGCGGGTTAGCGCGGACTTAAATCCAGACTCGTGGGTGCCCCCCTCCTGGGTGCGGATATTGTTGGCAAAAGAACAAATTATTTCATTGTACCCATCATTATACTGCAAAGCTATCTCTGTACGGCAATAATCCTGTTTCTCCTGTTCGATATAAATAGGTTTTTTATGCAATGTTTCCTTATTCTTATTTAAGTATTCCACGAAGGACTTTAGGCCGCCTTCAAATTTAAATGTTTCCTTTTGTTCCCTGCCACTGCGCTCGTCAGTGAGCGTAATGCTGATACCTTTGTTGAGAAAGGCCATCTCCCGAATGCGCTGAGCCAGAATATCCCACTGGAAATCAATTGTTTCAAAGATTTCCTGGTCAGGGGAAAAGGTAACTTTGGTGCCTGTCTCGTTTGTTTGACCGATCACACGCAATTCGGTCACCGGCTTGCCGCGCTCAAACCGCATCTGGTGTATCTGCCCGTCTCGCTGCACTTCCACTTCCAGCCACTCAGAAAGAGCGTTCACAACCGAGACGCCTACACCGTGCAACCCGCCGGAAACACTATATCCTTCGCCGCCAAACTTAGCACCTGAATGAAGGACAGTCATGACTACTTCCACTGCTGGCCGCTTCTTCTGCGGGTGTTCCCCTACCGGAATGCCGCGTCCGTCATCAATGACAGTTACCTGCTGTCCCTCACCGATCGTCACGCTAATGTTCGTACAATACCCGGCCAAAGCCTCGTCAATACTGTTATCCACCACTTCAAAAACAAGATGGTGCAAGCCACGCGCCGCTGTACTGCCTATATACATTCCCGGGCGGCGGCGAACCGCCTCCAGTCCCTCTAGTACCTGAATCTGACTCTCATCGTAGTGATCGTTGTTTGTCTGCTGATTTCCATTTTTATTAACCATCTCTTACCTCCCACACACAAGCTACGGCGTATTCTTAATCCCTATCAAAAATATTCGTCTGAAAGCGTTTTTTCAGTGTTCCTGGAGCTATCGGCGAAAAGTGGATTTTCGTCGTCGTCACAATAAACGACTTATGCTCTTCGTTGCCCTCTCCTTCCCTATCTACGGCAGAGGCCTGCAGAAATTCGCGATTGCACTGTTTGTCCTTAATACGGATATCGAAAATACCAAGCAATTCACTGGCTTCTACAACACGGGAACCCCCAATATGCAGATACATACTAACCCTCCTAATTTTCTTTTACTTCCCTATTTTATCCGGAGTTGCTTCCATCAATGAGCACGCGACTCCCTTTCTAGATGGCAGCAGTCACAAAGACCGTCGCCGCCTACTAAGTCGGTCGCCGGCAGTCCGCAGGAACAGCAGGGAACACATCCTTGCTTAAAAAGCCAGCGCACCCGCTTCTTTTGACTGATTAGCAACTCCCGCAGCTTTTCTTTTAGCTCTGCTTCCAGTCCCGCTCCATCCAAAGCTTGCTCCACAACGAATACGTCTGCCTGTTCCAGATGATGGAGGCGCCAGTCATCTGGCCGACTCTCTTCATGATCTTCCTCTTCTCGTGGTGGAGGGGTGCCGCCGACACGGAATCGGACATCAAGGAGCATTCTGGTGCGCGCTATCCTGTTCACATTTCTGATAATCATTTTTTTGTGCAGGGAAACATGTTGAGCCCAGACCGAATCCTGTACCCAGACAAAGAGCGTGTCCTCCGCAAAAGAAACGGCGCTGGTTTTGGCAGCAATTTTTTCTCCGGCTGCTTCCGGCCAGGCATCAATCAACATCTGGCTCTTGATTTTTTTGACCGACGACATCCGTCGTAAAGCTTTTTCTATCGCTTCTGCCACCCTAATCAAGCGCTCTCACCTCTCCCTGGCAAACCTGGAATGTCGCTCCATATTTTTTAAGATCCCTGAATTTCTCTACTTCCGTGCCGGTAATAAACGTCTGCGCCCGGCCGTCAACAGTTTCCATCAAAAATTGGCGCCTTGATTCATCAAGTTCGGAAAAAACATCGTCAAAAAGCAAAACTGGAAACTCTCCCGTCTCTCCTTTGACATATTCCAGTTCCGCCAGCTTCAGTGCCAGCACTAGCGTCCGCTGTTGGCCCTGAGAAGCAAAATGACGGGCGTCCCGGTTGTTTAAGACGATGCGCAGATCATCGCGGTGTGGTCCAACTAAGGTGAGTCCGAAACGCAGTTCCTGGCCTCTCTTGGCGGCTAATCCGGCAAGCATCGCTTCAGCCAACTTCTCTTCATCGTCTTTATCGCCAAACGGCACTGTCGATAAATAGGATATTTCCAAACTTTCTTTCCTTCCCGTCAACCGGCGGTGGGCAAGGCGAGCCAACAAACTAATCCGATATACAGCAGCTCTTCTTTTTCGCAAGATGATAGCTGCTATTTTGGCCAACTGCTCATCCCAACTCTCCAGCTCTGCTGAAGTCACAAATTTCTTGCCGCTTATCCTCAGCAGATGGTTGCGTTGTTTTAAAAGATGTTGGTACCGTAACAATTCAGCCTCATAAAGCGGAGAAACCTTACCTATTTCTTCGTCAAGGAACCTCCGCCTGACCTGCGGTCCGCCTTTAGCTAATAGCAGGTCTTCCGGAGTAAACAGGACGGTTGTCAGCCTCCCCAGGTACTCCTGTCTGGAACAGAAAACACCATCAGTAAGATATTTTTTTTCTTTTTCGTGTAGATCAACAGAAACTTTTAAACAGTTTTCCCCCATGCTATGGACTACCTTGCCTTCAGCAACGCCTGTAGTTTGTCCCCACAAGACCGTCTCCGCATCGCTGCGCGTACGGAAAGAGCGGCCGCTAGCCAGAAAGGACAATGATTCCAGCAGGTTTGTTTTTCCCTGAGCATTCCCGCCAAAAAGTATGTTTACTTTCTGCTGAAAGTTGATCTTGAGCAGAACGTAGTTGCGAAAATTAACCAAACACAGCGACTGCACCCACATCGTTTAGTTTTTCACGGGAAGAAGAAAATACCGGAATTCTTCATACAGTGTATCTTTAAACACACACCCACGGTTCGGGCCGGTATGCTTTAAAATTACTTCTTCTCCCTCGCAAACTCTTAACATCTCCTGTAAGAATTTAGAATTAAGATAAATTTCCAGGCCCTCTCCTTCCAGGCGTGCTGTGACACGCTCCTGCACTTTTCCGAATCTAGAAGAGTTTCTGATTAACAAACAATCCCCAGCTTCGTCTTGGCCGAGGGAAAACCTGAGCACGGGACTTCCCTTGTCCGAAAGCAAGGCTGCTCGCTCTATGGCTGACGCCAAATCCCTCTTGGAAAGATAGGCCGTTCCGGCGAATTTGACTGGCATCACTCTTTCCACTTCCGGAAAATTCTCTTCCAGCAACCGAGAGATAATTTTAATACCTCCACTCTCCAGTAGCAACCTATGCTCAAGCAAGCTGAAACGAAGCTCTTGCGCCTCAGTACCTGCTTTACCGTCCTCTTCTCCAAAAAGACGCGCACACTCCTGCATTAATCTTCCTGGAGCCAAAAAACGAGCATCTCCACCGAAAATTCTTTGTACTCGGCAAACCGTATCAGCCATTCTGAAAGTATCTGACGCAGAAATAGACATAACTTCGTCCTTCAACGCAAAATTTACGCCTGTAAAGGCTGGTTTGCTTTCATCATGTGACACGGCAAACAGCACCTGCTGCAGACTTTTGCGCAACTCCGTGGGTTGCAGACAAAAGGAGAGGAGCGGCGGTGTAGGAACCGGCCCTGTTGGGAAGTCTTGAGGGTCCAGCCCAAAGAGTTGAATTTTTGAATCAGAGCCGCCTTTTTCACTGGAAGATGACTCCATAGTGAGAACAAACGTTTCCGCATCAAAAGACAAGTGCACAAAGTCACCAGACATTTTGCGCACTATTTCCGCTAGCTTGACTGGCAACACTACTTTGAACTGCTCCGTTCCGTCATGAGGAAAAGATGTTGAAATGATTAGTTCCAGATTAGCTGCCGTAACAGTTATCATGCCGTCCTTTTTCTCCAGAAGAATCCCTTCCAAGATGGAAAAAGCTGCTCTGGAGGGAACGGCTTTGGCTGCGATTTGCAGGTGTTCGGAAAAAAGAGTGCGGGACACCGATAACAACATCTCATTTTCCCCTTTGCAATTTTTTTTAAAAAAGCGAGTCATATTACTATACTATTAAGCATATGGATATAGTTTAAGCAGTAGCCGTAATAGGGGCTGTGGATTTGTGGAAAAATGGCGCCAATAGAAGTGGTCAAAAGATATTTTTTGTGGACAAACAGAGGAAAAGCAGACCCTTAAATCCACCGTCTGCACAGAGACCACAGCAAGGCTAAAGCTTCCACAAGTAAAAACACAGCTCACGAGCTGCTTATCCCCAGTTTATTAACGGCTATTGATTTTCACAATAATCTGCTCGACAATGCTTTTTAGCTGACGGTTATGCTGTATGTCCTGAACAATTTTACGGTGGGCGTGCATGACAGTGGTGTGGTCACGTCCACCAAATTCAGCCCCTATTTTAGGGAAGGAGGCGTCTGTCAATTCTCTAGCTAAGTACATGGCTACTTGGCGAGGCAGAGCGACGTTTTTTGTTCTCTTTTTTGCCTTCAGGTCATCCGTCTTGAGAGCAAAGTACTGCGCTGTTTCTCTTTGGATGTGATCAATAGTAATAAATAAAGGCTTTTCTTGGCCGCAAATAATATCCCTTAGCGCTTCTTCGGACATAGAAACATCGACGCTGCGGTTGACCAGCGACGAGTAGGCAATAACACGAATGAAGGCTCCTTCTAGCTCGCGAATATTAGTAACAATGTTATTGGCAATATAAAGCATAACGTCATTTGGGATGGTCATTTTTTCTAAGGAAGCTTTTTTGCGCAAGATGGCGATTCTGGTTTCCAGGTCAGGAGGCTGAATATCCGTAATAAGTCCCCACTCGAAGCGAGAGCGTAGACGTTCTTCGAGGGTAGGGATTTCCTTGGGCGGACGATCACTGGAAATAATAATTTGTTTATTATTTTCATGCAACGCGTTAAAAGTATGGAAAAACTCCTCCTGCGTCTGCTCTTTTCCTGCTAAAAATTGGATGTCATCAATTAACAAAACGTCAATATTACGATATTTATTACGAAACTCTACAGTTTTATTGTCCCGGATGGAATTAATAAATTCATTGGTGAATTTTTCAGAAGAAAGATACATCACCCGAGAAGCAGAGAACAACTCCAAGACATGGTGGCCGATAGCGTGCATCAGGTGTGTTTTACCTAAACCTACACCGCCATAAATAAAAAGGGGATTATATGCTCTGGCCGGCGCTTCAGAAACAGCGAGCGAGGCAGCATGGGCGAAACGGTTGCTGCCGCCGATGACGAAGGTTCCAAAAGTATACTTTGGGTTTAACCAGGAGGAAGCGAAAAAAGCAGGCTGTTCTTTTCTCTGTGTACGTGAAGGTAAAAGCTGTTCACTTGCAGGGCTGTAAACGCTTTCTTCTTCCGGCCTTTCATCTAGCCGCGGCGCGATAAAGCGAACCTGATAGTTGTTCCCGGAGACGTTTTGCAGCGCCTCGTTAATTATTTCCACATAATGTCCTACCAACCAATCCTTGGTGAAATCATTAGGTACACTGATAACCAACGTATTGTTAAGTAGCGAAACGGGTTTTGTGGTCTTCAGCCACGTTTCAAAGCTAGGACGACTCATTTTCTTCTCAATTTCATTCAAGGTAGTCTGCCAGATTCCCGGTAAGTCATATTCCATAAAGAACCCCCATTTACTAATCGGGACTTATCCACAAGAGAGTGAGCGGAAAGACAGAGATCTAGCTATTTATCCACAGGAAAAGTGGCTGTTGTGCACATAAACTGTGGATAAGGCGTTAGAAATATTTTCCCTTATAAAACCCAATAATATCTTAGCAAAATAAACGGAGTCCTGCAAGTGCGTAATGCGGAGCCAGAACTGACGCGTGAAAATGTTTAAGAGTTCCTCTAGGCCGGAAATTGACGTTTTTGTAGCTACTCTTGCCAAATATTGCCAGAAATTACCGACTTACCTTCGCCAAATTCTCTACTGCTAAATCTCTTTAGCATGCGTAACCCGCCCGGCCCTCCAAAAGGGTAGACGGGTACTGTCATTAATCATAACTGCCCTGACTGATTGTTAGGCTGCCTGGCTTGTTTTCCAGTCTTCCTCCTGTACCAGTCGCAGTTGTCCGGGGACTTGAGTCAACCGGCGAAGCCGCTCCGTGTCCAACTTTACATAGACCATAGCGATGTAGAACTTCTTAATGAATGATTGAATTCCAACTTTTTTGACATGTTCAATCAGGGAAATTGAATGAAGAGCTATTTCATTTAGCATGCAGGCGATATGCATCAGGTAGTGGTAGCCCTTCATGGCGCTCCAGTCGTGGGAGAAGATATGCTCATAGCTGTAGCCCTGGTGCTTTTCTTTTAAAATGTTGTTCTCCTGCAGCCAGCGTTTGCGGGCCATTAAATTACAGCGTTCATGGACATTCTTCCGGTCGATGGGGTTACTGGAAATCCAAGCGTGACGGCTGGTTTTGGTTACAACACCTTCGGTTTTGGGATCGATTTCTTCGAAAGCTTCCTCGCATACCACCACATGAATCGTTAGCGATTTGCGCCGACCAGCACCATAGTCATATTCAATCTCGTTGGCCCACCTAAATGTTTGCTCCCGCCCCCGCCACTTTCGCTTCAGACAGTACTCCCCTTTGGTATCAAGGCGCATCAGAGCGTTTGCTTCCTCCCACACCGAGGGCATTGATTTGTCTTTGAGCACGATCATGTATTCCCACTTGTATCTGCAGCAAGCTTCCATGACCGGTCCGTTGGCGTACAATCCGTCTAATAACAGGGTAAAGGGTAGTTTTGGAAACTCCTCTTTCAGACGTTTGGCTAATCGGTGGAAAGCCTTCAGTTCACAGTCCTGTTTCCATTTCTCCCCGTCCTCAACCGTTTCCAGTTCCGTGTCGTTCTCTAAAAACTCGCTCAAAAGTGGCAGCACCATGCCATTGGTAAACACCAGAACAGCTTCCAGGACATAGGCATAATAATACTCTTCCCCATCTTTGCCATGGACCCTGCGGCGAAGATAGCGTTCGTCCCAACATTCCTTCATGACGTATTTTTGCGTCCCGTCGATGGCTACAAGGTATCTTTTTTGACACAGAAGTTGCCGAAACTTCTTTTTGCGGATTAAGTCCTTTAGCAAATCCAGATAACAACTTTCGAT
>JAGXSQ010000022.1 GCA_018333395.1 Dethiobacter sp. | reverse complement strand
GGCAAAGTTAAGGCGGGACTGTTGACGGAGGCGGAGCTTGGTGAGCTGGAAGCGTGTGCCTGCCCGGGTATCGGTTCCTGCGCCGGGATGTTTACGGCCAATACGATGAACTGCCTGACGGAAGCGCTGGGCATGGGGCTGCCGGGCAACGGGACTGTGCCGGCGGTTACTGCCGACCGTATACGCTTGGCTAAACGTGCCGGTGTCTGTGTCTTGGAGGCTGTCAGGCAGGGACTTACGCCCTCACGCATTATGACTAGGGAGGCGTTCCGCAACGCTTTGGCGGTTGATATGGCCATCGGCGGGTCTACAAATACAATCTTGCATTTGCCGGCGGTGGCTCATGAGGCCGGCGTCCGGCTGGACCTGGCTATGGTGGACGAAGTAGGGCGGCAGATACCACAGCTGTGCAAGCTTTCCCCGGCCGGTGAGCAGCGGATTGAAGATTTGGAGGCCGCCGGCGGGGTGCAGGCGGTCATGAAGCGGCTTGGTGAGCTCCATCTGCTGGCGGAGGAATGCCTGACGGTCAGCGGCCTGACGGTGAGCCAGCAAATTGCTGCGGCCCGCTGTCTCGATGACAACGTCATCCGGCCAACCGACAACCCCTATTTGCAAAATGGCGCCATTGCCGTACTGCATGGTAGCCTAGCGCCGGAGGGCTCGGTCGTAAAACAGGGGGCGGTTGCCCCGGAGATGCGGCAAAAGATTGGACCGGCGCGCGTTTTTGACAGCGAAGAAGCGGCGGTGGAGGCGATCCTCGGCGGCGCCATCCGGGCAGGCGATATCGTGGTCATCCGTTATGAAGGGCCAAGGGGCGGTCCCGGGTTCCGCGAGATGCTGACGGCTACGGCGGCAGTGGCGGGCATGGGGCTGGACCGGGAGGTGGCGCTGGTGACCGACGGTCGTTTTTCCGGCGCGACACGCGGGGCGGCCATCGGTCATATCTCCCCGGAAGCCATGGAGCGAGGGCCGATTGCTGTTGTCCGGGAGGGAGACCAAATCTCTATCGATATTCCCGGCAGGCGGCTGGACTTGCTGGTCGAGGGAGCGGAACTGGCCGCCCGGCTGGCAGCGCTGGAGTTGCCGCCGCCTAAAATCAGCCGCGGTTACCTAGCACGCTATGTCCGGCAAGTTACCTCGGCCAGCCGTGGCGCTATCCTTAAAGAAGGGGGGGGGGAAGAATAAGAATGATAGGTGCGCGGATGGTTCTTGAGGCCCTCAGAGCAGAAAAGGCAGATACCGTCTTTGGCTATCCTGGGGGAGCGGTGCTTCCTCTTTATGACCAACTTTTTGACGTCGATATACGCCATGTCTTGTCCCGCCACGAGCAGGGGGCCATTCATGCCGCTGATGGCTATGCCCGGGCTACGGGGCGACCCGGCATCGTCTTTGCCACCTCCGGCCCCGGCGCCACCAACTTGGTGACCGGCCTTGCCACAGCGTACATGGACTCAGTGCCGATGGTAGTTTTTACCGGACAGGTGGCTACACCCTTGATCGGGACGGACGCTTTCCAGGAAGCGGACATCACCGGTATTACTCTGCCTGTTACCAAGCACAATTACTTGGTACAAGAGGTCCACGAACTGCCAAGAATAATTAAAGAAGCTTTTTATATTGCTACTACCGGGCGCTGCGGTCCGGTGCTCGTTGACCTGCCGCGTGACATCCAGGCGGCGGAGGGCGATTTCCGCTATCCGCAGGAAGTGCATATTCCGGGCTACAACCCGACCTATCAGGGACATCCCGGGCAGATTGCTAGGGCGGCTAGACTTTTGGCGCGCGCCAAAAAACCGGTCCTTTATGCCGGCGGCGGGGTGGTCTATTCCGGAGCGCACGAAGAGTTGCTGGCCCTTGCCGAAAGTGCCGGCATTCCAGTGACGACAACGTTGATGGGCCTATCGGGCTTTCCCGGCACCCATCGCTTGGCGCTGGGGATGCTGGGGATGCACGGCACGTACTGGGCTAATATGGCGGTCCATGACGCCGACCTGATTTTGGCCATCGGGGCGCGGTTTGACGACCGGGTTACCGGCAAGGTCAACCTTTTTGCCAAAAACGCCAAAATAATCCATATAGATATTGACCCGGCAGAAATCGGCAAAAATGTGCGGGTAGATATCCCCATTGTCGGCGATGTTAAGCTTGTGCTGACGGAATTACTGAGGAAAACGGCTCCAGCCGACACGGAGGCTTGGCTCGCACAAATTGAGGGATGGCGCTGTGCCGCACCTTTGCGCTATTGTCAGGAGCCGGAGGGCGAGCTTTGTCCGCAATACGTCATCGAACAAATTTATGAAGAAACGGGCGGGAAAGCGCTGATTACTACGGAGGTCGGCCAGCACCAGATGTGGACGGCTCAATATTACCGTTTTACCAGCCCGCGTTCTTTAGCTTCCTCAGGAGGGCTGGGGACGATGGGCTATGGATTTCCTGCTTCTCTTGGTATGCAGGTGGGTCGTCCGGGGGAGTTGGTATTTTGTATCGCCGGCGATGGCAGCTTTCAGATGAACATACAGGAATTGGCTACGGCTGTGGCTTACCAGCTTCCCGTCAAGGTCGCGATTATTAACAACCAGTATCTGGGGATGGTGCGACAGTGGCAACAGATGTTTTTCCGCCGCCGCTATTCCTCTGTCGGACTGCAACAGGGTCCAGACTTTGTCAAGGTGGCGGAGGCTTACGGGGCGCTGGGTCTGCGGGCGGAAAAACCGTCAGAGGTGGGGCCTGTACTACGCCGTGCTATCGAGACAGACGGGCCGGTTGTTATTGATTTCCGGGTCAGGCCGGAGGAGAATGTTTTCCCCATAGTTCCACCAGGAAGCCCTATCAATGAAATGATCAGGGGGGAAGAATAATGAAGTATGTGCTGGCGGTACTGGTGGAGAACAAACCGGGTGTTTTGACCCGGGTTGCCGGGCTTTTTTCACGGCGCGGCTTTAATATTGAAAGCCTGGCCGTGGGCCGGACTCTAGACCGCGATCTTTCTCGCATGACGATCGAGGTGGAAGCCGATGAAAAGACGCTGGAGCAGGTTATCAAGCAGTTAAACAAGCTGATTAATGTCCTGAAAATCTCCAACCTGACACTGGAGCCTTCCGTCAATCGTGAGCTGGTCTTAATCAAAGTGCGCGCCGATGCCAGCAACCGTTTCGAAATCCAGCAAATAGCCGATACGTTCCGTGCTAAAATCGTGGATGTCTCTCTGCAGTCGCTGATTATTGAGGTGACGGGCAATGAGGAAAAAATAGAGGCCATAGTCCTTTTGCTTACACATTATGGTATACTGGAAATAGTCCGTACAGGTAAAATTGCTCTGCTGAGGGGCAGCAAAACAACCAGAAACGGGGACGCTTAAAAATGGTGCAAATGCTAAGGAGGACTTTTAAAACGTGGGGATGACGATGGCCGAAAAGATTCTGGCACAACATGCAGGGCTCGACAGCGTGCGCGCGGGTGACTTGGTCACGGCGCGGGTAGACTTTGTACTGGGCAACGACATTACCGCCCCGGTGGCCATTAGCGAGTTTCGTAAAATCGGCGTGGACAAAGTCTTTGATCGCGACCGAATTGCGCTTGTCCCGGATCATTTTACGCCCAATAAAGATATTAAATCGGCGGAACAATGCCAGTTGCTCCGTCAGTTTGCCCGCGAACAGCAGATAACTTATTATTTTGAAGTGGGCCGCATGGGTATTGAGCACGCGTTACTTCCTGAAGAAGGATTGACGCTACCGGGGGAAATTATCATCGGTGCCGACTCCCACACCTGCACATACGGCGCGCTGGGGGCACTGGCTACCGGGGTGGGCAGCACCGATATGGCCGCCGCTATGGCGCTAGGAGAGGCTTGGTTTAAGGTTCCGGCCACTTTAAAATTTATTTTTGAGGGGACGCTGCTCCCTTGGGTGAGCGGCAAGGATTTGATCCTTTACGTCATCGGACAGATCGGTGTCGACGGAGCGCTGGACCGGTCCATGGAGTTTAGCGGACCAGCGATCGAGGCGCTGTCCATGGACAGCCGGTTAGCCATGTGCAACATGGCTATCGAAGCCGGTGCCATGTGCGGGATCATCGCGCCTGATGAGAAAACGCTGGAGTATGTGACTCCCCGGGCCAAGAGGCCGTTTACGCCGGTCTGGCCAGATGCGGAGGCCGTTTACGAAAAGACGTTTGTTTTTGATGCCGGAGCTATCGAGCCGCAGGTAGCCTTCCCTCATCTGCCGGAGAATACCAGAGGAATTAGCGAGGTGGGCGAGGTGCGTATTGATCAGGTAGTCATTGGTTCCTGCACCAATGGGCGGATGGAAGACCTGCGCATTGCCGCCAGTATTCTTCGGGGGAAAAAAGTGCACCGGGAGGTACGGCTGATTATTATTCCCGGCACACAAAAAATCTACCGCCAGGCGATGAGCGAGGGCCTCATAGATATCTTTCTGGAGGCAGAAGCGGTCGTCAGTACGCCTACCTGCGGACCGTGCCTTGGCGGGCACATGGGCATCCTCGCCGATGGCGAGCGGGCCTTGGCTACCACGAACCGCAACTTTGTCGGCCGTATGGGGCACCCCGGCAGCGAGGTTTATCTTTCTAACCCGGCCGTGGCGGCGGCCTCTGCTGTGACAGGAAAAATTTCAGCTCCTAAGGAGGTGCTGTAAGTGCAGGGTTACGTCCATAAATTCGGTCATAATGTCGATACCGATGCTATCATCCCGGCGCGCTACCTGAACACCTTTGACCCGGCCGAGTTGGCTAAGCATGTGATGGAGGATGCGGACCCTGCTTTTCCGCAGAAATTGCGAGTGGGAGATGTGCTGGTGGCGCTGAAAAACTTCGGCTGCGGAAGTTCTCGGGAGCATGCGCCCATAGCCATCAAAGCTGCCGGCGTGTCCTGTGTCATCGCTCATTCTTTCGCTCGAATCTTTTATCGTAACGCCATCAATATCGGACTGCCTATTTTGGAATCACCGGAGGCGGCGGAGAAAATCACTGCCGGCGACCAGATTCGTGTGGATCTGGTTAGCGGGCGCATCGAAAACGTAACTACCGGCGAGGTTTACCTGGCGGCGCCTTTCCCCCCGTTCATGCAACTGATTATCGAAAAAGGTGGACTCATTCCTTACGTGCAATGGCGGTTGAGGACTGGGACACAGGCAGGGGGCGCCGGCTAGGAAGGGAGATTTTAGGAAGGGAGGTGTTCTCGCATGGCTGTCTGGCAGTGCCCGCAGTGTGGCTATGAACAGGACGCGCGCTGTAAGCCCAAAAAATGTCCGCACTGTACCGAACAGGTGCCCTTTATAAAAAAAGAGGGCGATAAAAAGGAAAAGTAGAAAAGAGCACCGTTGGGTGCTCTTTTTTGGGAAATACTACCCTTCAGGAAGGAATTTATCGTCAAACAGTCGAATAAAGCAGTGGTTTGCCCTTTAGCAGTCAGAAGGAGGTTAAGCATGAAAAACTACACCACAGAACAGATCCGCAATGTGGCGCTTATTGCCCACGGTGGAGCCGGCAAAACTTCTTTGGCCGAAGCTATCCTCTACACAGCCGGAGTCATTAACCGCCTCGGCAAGGTCGAAGCGGGGACGACGACCCTTGATTTTGACCCGGAAGAGGCGAAGCGGCAGATTACCATCAACACTGCTCTTGCCCCTTTAGAGTGGGCCGGTGTGAAAATTAACCTCCTGGATACTCCGGGATATTTTGATCTTATCGGTGATGTGGCCAGCGCTTTAAGGGTGGCTGATGCGACCGTCGTCTGCGTTTCGGCCGTGGCCGGCGTGGAGGTGGGGACGGAGAACGTCTGGTCTTATGCCGATCGCCAAGAGCTCTCCCGCCTGGTTTTTATTAATAAGATGGACAGAGAAAACGCTGATTTTGACCGGACTCTGTCGCAATTACAGCAGTTTTTTGGGCTTCGGGTCGTGCCGGTGCAGGTGCCGATCGGCGCGGAGGTCAGTTTTCGCGGGGTCATTGACCTGATAAAGATGAAAGCGTTGCTCTTTAGTGGTGATGGGAAAAAGATGAGCGAGGAAGAGATTCCGGCAGACTTGGGGGCCAAAGCGGCAAGCTATCGGGAAAAGTTGATGGAGGCTGTTGCGGAAAGCGATGACGACTTGCTGGTAAAATATCTTGACGGTGAGATGCTAAGCGACGAAGAGATGAAAACCGGCCTCCGCAAGGCAACCCTCGCCGGGAAAGTAGTGCCGGTTCTTTGTGGTTCGGCAACACAGAACTTCGGTCTCCAGCCGTTGCTGGAGATGATCGTCACCTGTCTGCCCTCTCCCGCGGACATAGTGGAGGTGAAAGCCAAAAAGGCAGATAGCGAGGAAGAGACGCAACTGGAGATTAACGCCTCCGGGACGCTTGCCGCGCTAGTCTTTAAGACTTTTGCCGACCCGTTCGTCGGAAAAATCTCTTACTTTAAAGTTTATTCCGGCACCTTGCGTGGTGATAGCCAAGTCTACAATGTAAACAAGGGCAAGTCGGAACGGATGGGACAGCTGTTTACGATGCTCGGCAAAAGCCAGCTGAACCTAGAACAGGTGCCGGCTGGCGACATCGCTGCTGTAGCCAAGCTGCAGGTTACCGCTACCGGGGACACTCTCTGCGATAAGAATGCAGATATCGTCTTTCCTCCGATCTACTTCCCGGCGCCGGTTATTACCTACGCTGTGGAACCAAAGAAACAGGGGGAGGAAGATAAGGTGGCGGCCGGACTAACCCGTTTCTTAGAAGAAGACCCCACCTTCCGGATGGACCGGAACACGGAAGTGAAGCAAACGCTGATTTCCGGCATGGGTGAATTGCATCTGGAAATCATCACCAGCAAGCTGGCTAAAAAATTTGGTGTGGAGGTCGATCTGACACCGCCCAAAATTCCTTACAAGGAAACGATTCGCGGAACGGCTAAGGTGGAGGGCAAACACAAGAAACAATCCGGGGGGCGCGGACAGTATGGGCATGTCTGGATTGAATTTGCGCCCTTGCCTTCCGGCGAGCATTTTGTCTTTGAGGATAAAGTCTTTGGCGGATCGGTGCCTAGGCAATACATCCCTGCAGTGGAGAAGGGGTTGCGCGAAGCGCTGGAGGCCGGGCCTCTGGCCGGCTACCCGGTGGTGGACATCAAGGCCGGCCTTTTTGATGGCTCTTTCCATGCGGTGGACTCTTCGGAGATGGCCTTTAAAATTGCGGCACATCTTGCTTTTAAGAAAGGGTTGGAACAGGCGAAGCCAGTGATACTGGAGCCGGTGATGCTGATAGAGGTGAGTGTCCCCGAACAGTTTATGGGGGACATCATGGGTGACATGAATAGCCGGCGCGGCCGGATTCTTGGTATGGAGGCGGCGGAGGGTTTTCAGAAAATCAAGGCCCATGTGCCCATGTCCGAGGTGCTCAAGTACTCCATTGACCTGCGCTCTATGACCCAGGGACGTGGTTTCTTCGTCATGAAGTTTGACCGTTACGAGGAGGTGCCGGGGCAGATTGCCGAGCAGGTGATTGCAGCGGCGAAGGCGGCCAAAAAAGAAGAAGCATAATAAGTTGTGCCAGGAAGCTTGGGCGGCAAAACCTAAACCAGATGTAAGCGGTTAAGCAAGCGTGAGTGCGCTTGCTTTTTGCCAAGCAGGAAGAAGTGTGGCAAGGAGAGGCGGATGCCGACATAAACTTAAAGAAAAAAGCGGGAGTGGATGAAATGTCGAAACTCCAGGTGTTAGTACTGTTTGGCGGTCGTTCCGGCGAACATGAGGTGTCGCTGCGGTCAGCGGCGTCCATTATGGACGGCTTGCGGACTCTCGGAAAATTTGATGTAGTGCCGGTGAAAATCAGCAAGGAGGGCTGCTGGTTTTACGAGGAGGTGCGCGTGGCGATCCTGCCGGATCCGGCCGTTGGCGGCTTGTATGTCCTTGAAGGAAAGGAGGCCGGTCGCGTACTGCCCATCGACCTCGTTTTCCCGGTTCTGCACGGGCCTTATGGCGAAGACGGCACCGTACAGGGGTTGCTGGAAATGGCGAGGATTCCCTATGTCGGTGCCGGAGTGCTGGGGTCGGCCGTGGGCATGGACAAAATAATGATGAAGGCGGTGCTACAGCAGGCGGGCTTGCCGGTAGGTGAGTATCTTTGGTTTACTGCTTCGCTTTGGCGCAGACAAGCCGGGGAACTAGCCGGACGAGTGGAAAAAGAACTAGGGTTTCCCTGCTTTGTTAAGCCGGCCAATCTCGGTTCCAGTGTGGGTATTTCCAAAGTATACACCGCGGCACAGTTGCCAGCGGCCGTGCAGGAGGCTCTGCGCTATGACCGCAAAGTCCTAGTGGAAAAGTACCTTCCGGGGCGCGAACTGGAAGTGAGCGTACTGGGTAATGATGAGCCGGAGGCCTCGGTGCCGGGAGAAGTTATCCCCTGCAACGATTTTTACGATTACAGCGCTAAATACCTTGATGACCGCTCAATATTGGTCATCCCGGCCGACGTGTCGCCGGAAGTCTCGGCGCACGTCCGGGAGTTGGCGGTGCGTACCTTTCTAGCGCTGGACTGTGCTGGACTGGGGCGCGTGGATTTTTTTGCCAATGAACAGACGGGGCAGGTTTTTGTCAATGAAATCAATACCATACCGGGTTTTACATCTATCAGCATGTACCCCAAGCTGTGGGAAGCGAGCGGCGTGGCTTTTGACGAATTGCTGGCCCAGCTGGTGGCGCTGGCCCTGCAGCGCCAGGTGGAGAAGGAACGCCTGGAGACCTCCTACAGCGCCGTATAGGGCAGGTGTGATGGGATGAAGCAAGCAATTTGGCTTAGTGCGGCAGTGCTCTTGTTTTGGACGAGCGTGGCTTTTGGCAGTCTCTCTATTTTGTCTCCGGAAGAGATGCTTTCCCAGGCGCAAATAATCGTGGCTGGCGAGGTGACAGAGATCCGCTTAGATCCTGCTCAGCCCGAGTTTGTGCTGCAGGTGGACACGGTCTACAAGGGGGAGCAGGGGTTTGATCGGCTGGTGCTTCCTCTGCCAAAGATGTCCGGCCCTCAGGCGGCAGAAAAGACGGCGGAACTTGCCCCGCCCAAAGGAGCGCGGCTCTTCCTGCTGCTGATGGTTGAGGAGGGCAGAAGGCTGGTGCCGGTCGCTGGCCTGAACTGGGCTGCCTACTTGACGGGCAGACGTGCCACACGCCTTTTCCTGGGGGCTAGTGCCTTAGAGTGGCGGGAAGAACACTATCTTGCGGCCTATAACCGCTTTTTGGCAGAAGAGCCCGGGCGGCGGTCAGCAGGGCCAGCCGCTGGGGAGCCTGAGTCGGCCGCCGCTACAAAACAAAGACCACCCGGCAGAGCTTTAAGCGCGTTGCCGCTTCTGCTGGCCGGCTTTTTGGTGCTGGCGTTAGTGTTAGGCCGGAAGATTAGGAAAGCTCCTGTCGGCCAGCAAAAAAACAAGCCCGACCCCCGGCGCGACCGCTGACGGATGCCTTGTCCTTTGCAAAAAACTGTAGTAGAATGGATTATTAGCGGTTACTACTGCTGTAAAGGTTTGCTGAAGGGGGATGCTTGATGGGGAAACAAGGTACATTCCGGGTCAAGGCGGGCTTGGCCGAAATGCAAAAGGGTGGGGTGATCATGGACGTCACTACGCCGGAACAGGCCAGAATCGCTGAAGAGGCCGGTGCGGTGGCTGTGATGGCGCTGGAACGTGTTCCTGCCGACATCCGTGCGGCCGGGGGGGTAGCTAGGATGGCCGACCCGGAAATCATTCTCCGCATTATGGAGGTCGTGACGATACCTGTAATGGCCAAAGCACGCATCGGCCATTTTGTCGAAGCTCAGATCCTGCAGGCTCTGGGGGTTGACTATATTGATGAAAGCGAAGTTCTGACCCCGGCCGACGAAGATTACCATATCAATAAGCAGGCCTTCACTGTCCCCTTTGTCTGTGGCGCCCGCAACCTAGGAGAAGCGTTGCGCCGGATGGGGGAAGGGGCCTCTATGATCCGCACCAAAGGAGAGCCGGGGACAGGCAATGTGGTGGAAGCCGTCCGCCACATGCGCGCTATGCAGAGCGAAATCAGAAAACTGCTGAACACGCCGGAGGAAGAACTGATGACGCTGGCTAAAAATATGGGTGCGCCTTACGAACTGCTAAAAGAAGTAAAGCGGCTTGGCCGCCTGCCGGTAGTCAATTTTGCTGCCGGCGGTATCGCCACGCCAGCTGATGCCGCACTGATGATGCAGCTGGGCAGTGATGGAATTTTTGTCGGTTCCGGCATTTTCAAGGCCCAAGACCCCAGGGCCAGAGCCAAAGCCGTTGTAGACGCTACCTTGCATTATGACGATGCGCAAATGTTAGCGCAGATTTCTACGAACATCGGCGAAGCTATGCCGGGGCTGGAAATTGCGGCCCTCCGCCAGGAAGAACGGATGCAGGAGCGCGGTTGGTAGGATGCCTGGCCTAAGAATCGGCGTGCTTGCTCTTCAGGGAGCAGTACGGGAGCATGTGCTGGTGCTGCAAAAGTGCGGTGCGGAAGCGATCTTGGTCAAGCGCCGTGAACATTTCCCGGGACTGGACGGCTTGGTGTTTCCCGGAGGTGAGAGTACAACTATCGGGAAATTGGTGGTGCGTTACGGGCTGGACGAATCCATTTTGGAGATGGCGGCGTCCGGCAAAGCGCTTTTTGGCACCTGTGCCGGCATGATTCTCCTGGCGCGCGCCATTACCGATTCGCAGCAGTTCAGCCTTGGCCTGTTCAATATAGAGGTGTCCCGGAATGCTTTCGGCCGCCAGCGGGAAAGCTTTGAGGAAGAACTGGCGGTGCCTGTGTTGGGAGAAGAGCCGTATTGCGCTGTTTTTATCCGGGCACCTTTAATTAAGGAGGTCGGAGAAAACGTGCAGGTACTTGCAACACATGAGGGAATGGCGGTAGCGGCGCGGCAGGAAAATTTCCTGGCCTGTTCTTTTCATCCGGAGTTAACAGCGGACCTGCGGCTGCATCACTATTTTTTGCAGATGGCCAAAGAAGTGCAAGAGAAGGGCTGCTGACCCTTCTCTTTTTCCGGCAAAATGAAGAAATGGCTGACATTTCCCCTGCGGGGACTACATTGAGGGTGAAGGAAATGCGTGAGCGAAATATTTTTGACTTGCTGGCTTCTGCCGCAAGTACAGGTACGGAGGCGCTAGCGCCGGCAACTGGTCAGACGGCGGCAACACCTCTCTGCAGCTCCAGCCCTCTGGAAGCCTTGGCAACAGAGGCGGCCGGTTGCACCCGCTGTCGGCTCCGAGGCCAGGCTACTCAGGTAGTGTTCGCCGACGGCGACACGCAGGCGGAACTCATGTTCGTCGGAGAAGGTCCGGGCGCGGAGGAAGACAAACAGGGGTTGCCTTTTGTAGGGGCGGCCGGACAGCTCTTAAACCGTATTCTGGAGGCCGCCGAAATTAAGCGTAGCGAAGTGTATATTGCTAATATAGTTAAATGCCGGCCGCCAGGCAACCGCCTGCCGCAAAAGGACGAGGTGGAGGCGTGCCTGCCGTACCTACTGCGCCAGATAGAGCTCGTTTCACCCAAAATACTGGTCTGTCTTGGTTTGCTGGCGGCACAGGTGCTAATTGACCCGAAAATCCGTGTCAGCGTCGCCCGCGGTAACTGGTTCGCAAGAGGGGAAATCCGGGTTATGCCGACTTTCCATCCGGCGGCACTCTTGCGCGATCCAGCCAAAAAGCGGCCTGTCTGGGAAGACATGAAGCAGATCCGGGACTCCTACCGACAAATCCGGCAGGGGAGGTGAAAAGATGGCGAAGGTACTGGTAGTAGACGATGAGAAAACGATTGTCAAAGGTCTGAAGTTTGGCCTGGAGAAAGAAGGGTATGAAGTAGTGCCCGCTTATGACGGCGAGGAGGCACTCCGCCTTTTTGCCGCAGAAAAGCCGGATCTGATTATCCTTGACCTGATGCTACCCGGTGTGGACGGGTTTGAGGTTTGCCGCCGCCTGCGCAAGAGCAGCGACGTGCCGATTGTGATGCTAACGGCCCGTGGTGAGGACATTGATAAGATCCTTGGTCTAGAGCTTGGTGCTGACGACTATGTGACGAAGCCGTTTAATCCCCGGGAACTGGTAGCGCGGGTAAAAGCGATTTTGCGCCGGGCGCAGAGCGGGGTGCTGGATCCGGCCCAGATGCAGGTAATTAGGTTGCAGGAGATGCAGATCGACCTGCTTCAGCACAAAGTGCGCGTCAAGAACAAAGAGGTCGAGCTGACCGGTAAGGAGTTTGCCTTGCTTAGCCTGCTGGCCAGTCATCCAGGTCGCGTCTTCAGCCGGGAACAGCTTTTGGAGCAAATCTGGGGCTATGATTACTACGGAGATGCTCGGACGGTGGATGTCCATATCCGTCACCTGCGGGAAAAACTGGAGCAAGCTCCCGGCTCGCCACAATTGATTCTCACAGTCTGGGGGGTGGGCTACAAGTTCCGGGAGGGTAAGAATGTTTAACAACTTGCGCACCAAACTAACCGTCAGTTACTTGGTGCTGATTTTGGCGGTTATGGTGCTGACCTCTTTTTTTCTGCTCAATATCCTGGAACAGTACTATCTTTCCCACCAATCGGAGACGCTCATACGGGCGGCCAAGATCGTAGGCGAATTTTCTGCCGGTCACCTGCGGACAGCGCCGGACGTGGCCGACATCTCTGGCCTGGCGGAAGACTTTGCTCGGCAGATTGGTGCCCGGGTGATTATTACTGACCATCATCGACAGGTAATAGGCGATTCGTTGCGCGTAGGAGGGCTTGTCGGCACCTTGCTGGACAGGGACGAGGTGGAGTCTGCCTTGTCGGGAACCATACGGCAAAGTGTGCAGCTTGCGCAAGCTTCTGACCAGTGGGTCATGCAGGTAGCGGTACCTGTCCAAAGCGAAGGACAGATTGTGGGCACCGTCTTTATTTCTGCCTCCCTTGCACCGATTTACCGCGTGCTGGGGGATATCCGCAGCTTTCTGGTCCTAGCGACCATATTGGCCATGGTGCTGGCAGGCTTCCTGGGGGCTGTCTTTGTCCATCGCATAACGGTGCCCATTGCCTCTTTGACTAAAGCAACAGAACAGATCGCCAGAGGTGACCTGAGCCAGCGGGTACTGATCCGCTCGCGGGACGAAATCGGGCAGCTGGCGGACCAGTTTAACATTATGGCCAGCCGCTTGCAGGAAATGACGCGACAACTGCGCGAATTTGTGGCCAACTCCTCCCATGAACTGCGCACACCACTTACTTCCCTGAACATTCTCGTCAAATCCTTGCGAGAATACCCTCTGGAGGTAGAAGAAAGAGAAGAGTTTCTAGCCGATATAGATCAGGAACTGGAGCGTCTGACTAGGCTAGTCGAAAATCTCCTAGACTTGACTAGGCTTGATCGCCTAGCCGCTGAAGACACCATGCACTCCGCCGACGTTGTCCCTATTGTGGCGGGTATACTCGAAATGCTGAAAAAACGAGCGGAAGTAAAAGGAGTTGTGTTAAACTATACGTTGCCGAAACAGTCGGCGCCGGTTTTTGCTGTGCCCCACCAGATTAAACAGGTGATTTTTAACCTAGTGGACAATGCGGTTAAATATACGCTGCCTGGAGGGACGGTTACCGTTTCGCTCACCCAGGAACAGGAAGATCTGTTGATGACGGTGGTCGACACTGGCAGCGGTATCCCCCCTGAGTACCGGGAAAAAGTTTTTGAGCGTTTTTACCGGGTAGACAAGGCTCGCTCCCGGGAACAGGGAGGAACCGGACTTGGTTTGGCGATTGTTAAAGAAATTGTCAGCCGCCACGGGGGGAAGGTCTGGGTGGACGCTACTCCGGGCGGTGGAGCCACTTTCGTAGTCTCCTTGCCGCTGGCACAGCAATTAACCCAAGGCGAAACGACTGTCAGTAAAAACTAAGCGCAGCAAGAGAGGCTGCTTGGCCTTTCGTGTACCCGGGAGCTGGACGCTTTAAAAAAGAGTCGGATATAATATAATAGTGCAAAAAACGCGAAAGAGGTCACGGTATGCAGACATTTCTGAAAGAAGCAGTGGACCTGCTGGCTCGGCATGTGCCGCTGGACAGGGAGCAAATATTAAACGACCTGGAAACGCCGCCCAGCCCGGAGTTGGGTGACTTCGCCTTCCCGTGTTTCAAGTTGGCTAAAGCTTTCCGCAGCGCACCAGTCAAAATTGCCGCTGATTTGGCCGGAAAAATTGTTCCAAGCGCATCTTTTGCCAAGGTGGAAGCGCACGGGCCGTACCTAAATTTTTACTGTGACCGCCGACTTTTGTCTGAGGAAACACTGGCCGAAATTCGTGAGAAAAAAGAACGGTTTGGCTGGCAGGCACCAAGGGGCGGACGGCCAGTAGTGATTGATTTTTCCGCTCCTAATATTGCCAAGCCTTTCGGCATCGGACACCTGCGTTCCACGGTCATCGGGCATGCTCTGTACCGTATCCACCAGGCGATCGGCTACCGCTGCATTGGTATTAATCACCTTGGTGACTGGGGGACGCAGTTTGGCAAGCTGATGGTCGCTTACTTGCGCTGGGGAGTCAGTGATCAGCTGGAGGCGGAACCTATTGCCCATCTGTACAAGCTTTATGTCCGTTTTCACCGCGAAGCGGAATCCGAACCGGCCCTGGAAGAGGAGGCGCGGGGCTGGTTTAAGAAGCTGGAGAACGGGGAGCCGGAAGCGCGCAGACTCTGGCAAATGTTCCGCGACGTGAGTCTTGCCGAGTTTAAGCGTGTCTATGAGCTGCTAGGCATCCATTTCGATTACTACCAGGGGGAAAGTTTTTATAACGAAATGTTGGCTGGTACTGTCCGCCAGGTGGAAGAGCTGGGGCTGGCAGAGCTGTCCGAGGGCGCGTTGATTGTTTCTCTGGGGGAAGAAGGACTGCCGCCTTGTCTGCTGCGTAAGCAGGACGGTGCCACCCTCTATGCAACCAGAGACCTTTGCGCCGCTATTTATCGTCACCAGTTATATGATTTCGACCGTCTGCTTTATGTGGTAGGCGCAGACCAGGCGCTGCATTTCCAGCAGGTTTTTGCTGTCCTGAAAAAAATGGGCTACCAGTGGGCCGACAACTGTATCCATGTCCCCTTTGGCCTGATTCGCTTTAAGGAAGGGAAAATGTCTACCCGTCAGGGGACGCTCATCTTTTTGGAAGATGTTTTGGAGCGGGCTACCGAACTGGCTTCCAGCATTATCCAGGAAAAAAACCCGGGATTGCAGAACAAACACGAAGTGGCCCGCCAAGTTGGAATTGGCGCCGTGATTTTTGGAGACCTGGGAAATGACCGGGTTAAAGATATCGATTTTGATTGGGAAAAGATGCTGGATTTTTCCGGGGAAACGGCACCGTACCTCCAATATGCACACGTTCGGATTTGTAGTATCCTGCGCAAGGCCAAGGACTGGGACGGAGCCTATGAAGCCGCCCTTTTATCGGCACCCGAGGAACAGCAGCTTGTGGCTACGCTGGCCCGTTTCGGGCAGACGGTGGCGCGTGCTGCCGAAACATATAAACCTTCAGCAGTGGCAAGGTACCTGGTGGAGTTAGCCAAGGACTTTAACAAATTCTATCACCAGTGTCCGGTACTTGCGGCAGAGGGGGGGCGGCGTGCGGCGAGGCTAGCGCTGATTGAGGCTACCCGTCAGGTGCTGCAAAACGGCCTGTGGTTGCTTGGCATTGCGGCTCCCGCAGAGATGTAGCTGCTGTGGCCCTGTTTTTGTTCGTGAATCGGGGACGTCCCTGCTTCCCTGGCCGGCTACGAGCGAACAGCCAAAAAAAGGAAAAGAAAGCCGAAGAGCACAAAGAGCACGGCGCTCGCTAACCGTACTGTGCCGGCCGGCAGGCGGGTCAGGAAACGGGAGCCTAGGTAAGCGGCAGCGGCATGGTTGATAAACTGGCCGCCCATGGCTCCTAAAAAGACGGAGAGAGGCTCGCCGGTGGCTGCTGTCAGCGCGATGGCCGTCAACTGCGTCTTGTCCCCGAGTTCAGCGAAAAAAACAAGCAGGAAAGTCTGGGCAACTACCGCGCCGCCGCGTTCTTGCGCTGGAGTCCCTGGTGTCTGGCCCCAAAACAACATCAAGATTCCAGTAACTAAAAAGAAACAACCGCTGGTCAGCAGCGCAACCTTGGCGGGCAAAAGCTGGGCCAGAAAGTCACCCAGTATGGCCGCCAGCGCCGTAATGGCGGCCAGCGCCGCCAGCGCTCCTGTCAGCACTTGGCGTGGGGGAAAACGGGAGGACAGGGTCAGCGTGACGAGCTGTGTTTTGTCTCCCATTTCAGCCAGCAATGTCGTGAGGAAAGCCAGAAAAAAAGCGGCCAAGTGGCTCAACTCCTCTTTAAGGGCTAGAGTTATTATCTCCTACTTCATCATTCCCGCGCCTGCCCCTGCTTTGAACAGGGGGTGAGCGGAAAGGGCATAAATGAAAGAGCGAGGCCTATCCAGTGTCGCTCCTGAAAGAGCTACTTTGACGAGGACCTGCGACAACATTTGTTAAAGCTTGCATTTTACGGTAGCACCGTCTATACTAATACACATATGTACGTCGGGAAAGGCCTATGAAAGGGAAGAGCAAAGTAGCCTGAGTTTTTTTGTGAGTCTACCCTCGTCCCTGCCGGGCGGGGATTTTATTTTGCACAGGAGGCGAACAAATGCTAGACCTGAAGTTTGTCAGGGAAAATCCGGAAGTGGTGCGCCAGGCGCTGACAGACAAAGGGGAGGAAGCGTCTCTGGAGTGTTTTGCGGAAGCAGACACCCGGCGCCGAGTCCTCCTGCGCGAGACAGAGCAACTGAAGAACAGACGCAATACTGTTTCTGAAGAAGTGGCACGGCGGAAACGTGATGGCGGAGACGCTGGCGTCCTTATCGAGGAAATGCGACAGGTATCTCAGCAAATTAAAGAGCTGGATAACGAAATCCGCCGCACGGAAGACGGGCTTCAAGAGATCCTGCTGACACTGCCCAATATTCCCGCTCCGGATGTGCCGGTGGGACACAGCGAGGCAGAAAACGTCCCCGTCAGACACAGCGGGGAACCGCGCTGCTTTACCTTTCTGCCTAAGCCGCACTGGGAAATTGCTGCCAATCTTGACATTATTGATTTTGAACGCGCTGGCAAAGTTACCGGAGCTAGGTTTGCTTTTTACAAAGGGCTTGGGGCGCAGCTGGAGCGGGCCTTGATTAACTTTATGTTGGATCTGCACACGACTGAGCATGGCTACCAGGAAATTTTTCCGCCGTTTCTGGTTCACCGCCACAGCATGGTCGGGACCGGCCAGTTGCCCAAGTTTGAGGAAGATGCCTTCCGCATCCAAGGGACAGAGTATTTTTTGATCCCCACGGCGGAAGTCCCAGTGACGAACCTGCACAGGGAGGAAGTTTTAGCAGAGGAAAAACTGCCTATTTATTACGTGTCCTATAGCGCTTGCTTCAGGGCGGAGGCTGGCGCCCACGGCCGGGACACGCGCGGCCTGATACGGCAGCACCAGTTTAACAAGGTAGAGCTCGTTAAATTCACACGGCCCGAGGATTCCGCCCAGGAGCTGGAAACACTGGTGCAATGCGCCGAAGAAGTTTTGCGGCGCCTTGCTCTGCCCTTTCGTACCGTCCTAATGTGCACCGGCGACCTCGGCTTTGCCGCCGCTAAGAAGTACGACCTAGAGGTCTGGCTGCCGGCGTACAATATGTACCGGGAGATCTCCTCCTGCAGCAACTTCAGAGACTTCCAGGCCAGGCGGGCCAGCATTCGTTTCCGTCGCACCCAAGGCGGCAAGGTGGAGTTTGTGCACACCTTAAACGGCTCCGGCGTAGCGGTGGGGCGGACGGTAGCGGCTATCCTGGAAAATTACCAACAGGAAGACGGCACGGTCTTAGTCCCGGAGGTGTTGCGGGCATATCTGCCGGCGCTAAAAACAGGCTCTATTGGAAAATAATGGATGAAGCGCTTTGGGCCGGTTGACAAGGCGGGCAGGGGTATGCTATACTTTTTAATGCGCCCGGAGGGGTGTCTGAGCGGTTTAAGGAGCTGGTCTTGAAAACCAGTGACTCGTAAAGAGCCGTGGGTTCGAATCCCACCCCCTCCGCCATCATTTGGTGGAGACGGTGAATCCGTTTTTGGCAAATACCGCGGAGAGATGGCCGAGTAGGTCGAAGGCGGTCGCCTGCTAAGCGATTAAGCGGGACTAAAACCTGCTTCGAGGGTTCGAATCCCTCTCTCTCCGCCATAATTACAGAAACAGGCTCCCGGACTATCCGGGGGCTTATTTAAGTCAAAAAATTTTCGTAAAAGGCTAAACCGGCTATTGACAGAAAATTAGAACTATGCGATAATTGCCTTACCAGATTCCGAGGAACAGGGGTTGCCCGGTCGAAAGCCTGTGACGGCGCAAGTTGAGTATCCTTGGTGAGAAAGGCAAGCGTGCGGTGTGGTGAGTAGGGAACGTGTGTTGGCGAGTCC
>JAGXSQ010000021.1 GCA_018333395.1 Dethiobacter sp. | reverse complement strand
GGTAGGCGCTTACGGCGGCCGGCGGGAAATCATGGAGCAGGTCGCCCCGGCCGGGCCGGTCTACCAGGCCGGGACGCTTTCCGGCAACCCGCTCGCGATGAGCGCCGGTATAGAAATGCTGAAGATTTTAAAGGAGCCCGGCGTTTACGCGGCGCTGGAGAAAAAATCGGCGCTGCTGTCTGCGGGGCTTGCCGCTCTGGCTGCCAAACACGGGGTAGAAATATGCCAGAAGCGCGTCGGCTCCATGTCCTGCGTTTATTTCACCACTGAGGAGGTCTGCGACTTCCCCACGGCTTGCTCCGCCAACATCCGGCGCTTTGTCGCTTACTTTCAGGTGCTGCTGGAAAATGGTGTCTACATTGCTCCTTCCCAGTTTGAAGCCGGCTTTATGTCCCTGGCCCACAGCGAGGAGGATATCAGCCGGACGCTCCAGGCGGCGGACAAGGCTTTGGCCGCCGCCGCCGCTGTCCCGTCCTGAGCCACAAGGAACTGAAATTATAAATTTTTTTTGGTGCGACAAGAAGGACTTTTGCGGACTTTAGCGAAGTAGTGACTCATAAGGAGGTTTTAGCAAGAATGTGAAACATAGTTTCATAGTACGGAACAGGGTTGCTCTGTGCTTACTTTAAGGAATAGAAGGTGAAGTGATGATGCTGAGTTCAATAGAGCGGGATCTGGAATTGTTTGCCTTGATGAAGCAGGAATTGTATACAGCTGTTTGCTGCGACGTTATGGATAGTTTTGGTTATCGGGAGCAGGCTATGCGCCATAATATACGTCCGGTTTGTGATGATACGGTGGTTATAGGAAGAGCAAAAACTTTGCTGGCGGCTGATGTTCAAGAAGTCTACGCCAATCCTTATGAAAAAGAGATCGAGGCCTTAGATAGTGTGGAAGTCGGGCAGGTTGTGGTGATAGACACAAATGAGTCCACCGCTAGCGGCATTTGGGGTGAGCTGCTGTCCACTGCCGCCTTGATGCGGGGAGGGCGGGGGGCGGTGGTGGATGGTCTTTCCAGGGATGTTTGGAAAATCAGGAAGATGAGCTTTCCTCTGTTTGCCGTGGGGTACCGCCCCCTTGATTCCCAGGGCAGAAGTTATATCTTTGATTATGATTGTACGATTAGATGCGGAGGGGTCAAGGTAGAGCCCAATGACCTTATATTTGGGGATATTGACGGGGTTATCGTCATTCCTAAAGTAATTGCTGAAGATGTCATTAAAGCGGCGCGCGAGAAAGTTTCTAAAGAGAATGTGACCAGGAAAGAGCTGTTGGATGGTAAACTTTTGAAGGAAGTTTACCATAAGTACGGAGTGCTGTAGGAACGCTATCTCTTTAGTGTGGCATGTTTGCACAACGAGGCGGATTTGATTTCGTCTTAGGAAAGAGGTATTTGTTATGACGGACTCAGCTTTGACGAGAAACATGGGCAGGCTGTCTTGGCCTGAAATAAAGGACCTCCACACGGGCAATTCGTTGTTGATTATACCGGTAGGGGCAACAGAGCAGCACGGTTATCACCTGCCTGTGGAAACGGATAGCCGGATTGTTTTTGAGATAGTAAAGAGCAGTATCGAAACCTTGCCTGGCTCCATAAGGGCCTTGTACACTCCCGCGATCTGGTTTGGATACTCTGAGCACCATCAGGGGTTTGCCGGGCTCATGTCGATCAAGGGGGATACTCTTGTCCGGGTGGTGACGGACCTTTGCGGCCGGGCCTACAAAGAAGGCTTTCGGAAAATTTTGCTGGTTAACGGCCACGGAGGCAATGTGCCGTTCCTGTCCGTAGCCTGCAGGGCTCTGTACGATGATTTAGGGATCAAAGTGGGGTTAATTACTTATTGGGATTTAATAAGCGAGGATATTGCCAGGCATAGAGACTCACCTCTGGGAGGGATTAACCATGCTTGTGAATTAGAAACGTCCTTGATGCTTTATATTGAAGCAGGTCTGGTTAAGACTGATAGAATCTACGACAATGTTATGAAGAAAGGCAAGTATAACCGGGCAGACTTGCTTGAATCGGGTATTTTATTTACCGGAGGAAGCTTTAAGGAGGTAACTGAGACCGGGGTTGTGGGCATGCCCTCAGCCGCCTCTCTGAACAAAGGGGAGCTATTTTTTAATGCTGCGGTAAAGAGAATGCAGGAGTTCATCATTGATTACTTGGAACGGTGAGCTGTTGACGCTTGTTTTTGGTAAGTAAGGTCCATAAGTTTAGAAGGAGGCGACAGCGTGGAGCACGCGGTATGGATTTATCCCTGGGACTTACTAGACGAAGGAATTCCCCGGGTGCTTGACCGGCTGCAGAGCAGCAATATTGGCGGGATTAATGTGGCGGTAAATTATCACACGGGCCGGTTTTTTCTGCCTCATAACCCGAAGCGTAAGCTGTATTATCCTGAACCTGGCGCTTTGTATTTCGAGCCTGATCCGGCCTGGTATCAAAAAAGTAAAATAAAGCCGCCTGTTTCTAAACTTACGTCTAGGGATTTCCTTAAACAGTTGAGGGAGGAAACTGCTAGACGGGGGATGAAACTTACGGCTTGGTCGCTGGGCTTACACAATAGCTTTATCGGTTTTAATTATCCGGACACAGCAGCGGTAAATGTTTTTGGCGACCTTGATTATACTTCTCTCTGTCCGGCCAATGAGGACGTCCGAAAATTATTCCTAGATATGTACACAGACCTTTCTCAGAACTACGAATTTGATAGCATCTTGATTGAATCGATGGAATTTATGCCTTTTCGCCACGGTTATCATCACGAAGTGATCGGTGTGCCGATTAGTGATGCGGAAGACTTTTTCCTGAGCCTTTCCTTTAGCCCGCACCTTTGTCAAAAGGCCCAAGCGGCGGGGATCGATATTGACGCCATTAAAAAATTCGTGCGCCGCCAATTAGAAGATGGTTTTGCCAACCCTTTTGCCGCAAAAACGAAGATGAGTTGGAGCGAAATAGAGAGCGCGGCAGGCGGCCAGATGAAATCTTTTCTGGAACTACGGGAAGAGCTGGTGGGTGCGCTGATAAAAGACATTAGCCAATGTATAACTTCTTACAGCTTGGCAAAGGTAGCTGTTTTGGATTTTGGCCCTCTGTACCCACTTGGCCCCCGTAATGTCAGCTGGCAGAGCGGGGCAAATTTAGAAGTTATAGCTGGCTGCGCTGCTGAGCTGCACCCGACTTTCTATTTTAACAATCTGCAAGTATTCAGGCAAAAAGTTGATGAATATGTGGGGGTTTTGAGTAAGTTGCCGCGGAGTATAGATATGATACCGGCCGTGCGCGCCGTATTGCCGCAGGTAGGCTCTTTGGATGATTTGAAAAGCCAAGTCGATTATTTGAAACCGCACTGTAAGGGTATGACCTTCTATAATTACGGATTCATGGCTTACGAGACCCTCGACTGGATTTCGGAGTCCGTAAGTTGACTTTACCGACACAAGGAGGGCGGTTTAGATGAAAAACTTGGTAGAAGTAATCATCCAGCCCATAAACCTAAGATTCAGCCTGTTTAATGACGAAATATACTATATCGTCGGCGGGAGCCCAGAGGCAACGCTGGATCAGGCAGAGCAATTCATGGGCGTTGGGCCGGGGAACCGCGCGGGGCTTTTGGATTGCAACCTCGGGTTTTTACCGGTCTGTACCACTGTTTTGATTAGAGGAGAAAAAAATATCCTTATTGACCCCAATAATCATCATATAGGCTTTTACGGTATGTTGGCCAAAGCTTTGCAGGAGCGGAAACTTACTCTTGACAGCATTGATTATGTGGTGGTTTCTCACTGGCATCATGACCACAGTGCCAATACAGGAATGTTTTCCGGTGGTGAAATTGTTGTGGGGAAAGATGAGCTGTCTTTGGGAAGGGACATTTACGGGGCAGAAGATGTACAGGCCAAGCTCAAGAATTATCGCGCGGTTGTGGAAGTCGATGGTATCTATGAACTCTGTGCGGGAGTTAAGGTGCTGTATACCCCCGGGCACACACCGGGCAGTGTATCTGTGTTGATTGACGAGGGAGGTCAAAAAACAGCTGTCATGGGCGACAGCATCATGACCAGAAGTGAGTGGTTCGCCGACAACGCTTTTTCTCACTGGTATACGGAAGAGCAGTTGTACGGCTTGAGAAAAACTAAGGCGCTGATTCAAGCTTATTGTCCTTCTTCAATTATACCGGGTCACGACCGTAGATTTATGTGCTAACGATGCTCGCGAAATTAGCGAAAGCAAAAAGCCTGCGTGTCTAGGTTGGAAAGGGAAGGAGTGACGATCATCAGGACCAAGTAAGCAAGGTTGCGGCAACAGAAAAAAGGGGTATTTTAACAAAAGAGAAGCCAAAAAGGTGAAAGAGGTGAGTAATGTGGAAAAGATTAATCGGAGAAAATTCCTAAAGTACAGTGCTTTTGCGGGTGCAGGAGGCGCGGCGTTATTGTATCTGCCTAGTTTTCTACTGGGCTGCGCCCCCAGGGAGGAGCAAGCAAAAAAAGAACTAAGGTTGCTTTTGGGGTCTCATCTGGAGTTCATGCATGCCTGGACAGCTGATTATGAAGCAAAGTATGGTATCAAGCCCAGTTTAGAACAGATCACTACCATGGATCTGCGTAACAGGCTGAGCGCAGCGTTTGCCGCCCGTTCTTCTCCTTGGGATGCCATCTTTACCTCCGCAGAGGTAATTGCACCCATGGGTGCCCAGGGTTGGCTGAAAGATCTGACAGAAAGAGCTAATGCTAGCCCTCTGCGTACGGGCGGCCATACGCTGGTAGAGGAAGCTGCTAAGTCGGGGCATTACTTCAAGCAGGTTGTGGGCATCCCCATTCATATTGGCTGCCCGATCATGCTTTGGAACAAAAAATTAATGGTGGAACGAGATCTCGATCCGGAAGCTCCGGCGCTGTGGCACGAGCAAAAAAACAGCTATGATACCTTCCTGGAGTATGCCAAGAAGATGACCTTTAATAAGAATGGTGTGAAGAACTATGGTTTTATTGACAACTGGGCTGGGGAAAATCTTCTTTGGTTGTACAGGGCTCTTGTCCAGATGCATGGCGGAGATTTGATTACTGACGATGAACAACCACTAATGAATTCTGAGGCGTGTGTGGTATCGTTGGAAAAAATGGTTGACTTGCTGCACACTCACAAATGCATCGATCCGGCTTCGCTGACTTACACCTGGGTATTTGACTGCGCGCCTTCATTCTTGGGCGGCACCAGGGGTGTGTTTATCACGTGGCCGTTTTTAGTGGGCGTAGCTCAAGGAGCAGATTCGGCGATAAAAGGCCATGTTGGCTTTGCGCCCAATTTCAGCGTGGAAACCAGCGCTCATGCCGATGGATCCGAGTTCCTGTCCATTCCTACGTTTGCTAAGCATGAAGAAGAAGCATGGAAGTGGATTGAGATGGTAACATCGTTCGAATTCCAGAAAAAGATGGGTGAAACTACCGGATGGTTCCCCATCTATCAAGAAGTGCTTTTGGAGCCCTCGGTGGTGGCCAATAATCCAACTGCCCCGGCCGTACTGCAGTCCTATCAATACCCAGCTGAAAACTATATAACGGAAAACTACGGCAGGTGGGCCAGCATCCTGGCAGACCATATGCATCGGGCCTTGAACCGAAGTGAAACTCCGAGGGACGCGCTAAATAGCGCCGTAAAGCGAATCGAAGAGGCCTTGAGGTAAGTTTTGTTTAGTGAGGGTCGTCCTACAATTAATAAATTTCTTGCTGGGGGGAACGGGGTTCAGTCTCCTTCCCCCCTTTATGAAGCTGAAAGGATGGGGGAGCGGTTATGGCATCTCCTAGGGCACGCAAGTCATCCCAATTGAGGCTACCTATGATATTAATGGGCAGGACGCTTAGAGCTAAGGAAATACGCTTCGCCTTTTGTTTGGTGCTCCCAGCCCTGCTGATAGTTGGAGGGATGTACCTTTACCCCTCTATCTTGACGGTATTATTCAGTTTCTCCAAAGTGGATCTGGCCACGCTCAGCATAAAGGAGCTTGTCGGCTTTGATAACTACCGCAGGTTGCTAGCCGATCCTATGTTCAGAGCTACTATCTGGAGATCTCTTTATTTTGCTTTTGTCATTGTCTTTGCGACCATAGGCCTTGCTTTTTGGATAGCTCTTTTGCTCAATCAGAAGTTTTTTGGCAGAGATGTGCTCAGAACCACCATTTTGCTGCCCTGGGCCATCCCTCCGGTGGTCGCCGGGGTTCTCTGGGGACAAATATTTCACGCCGAAGCAGGTATACTGAACGCGATCATTTATCAGCTTGGTCTGGGCAGCGGTACTTTTGCCTGGATGGCTGATGCGGCCATTGCCCTGCATGTTATCATCATGGCCGAAATCTGGCGGTTTTTGCCCTTTGTAACCTTATTTGTACTGGCCGGCATTCAAAATATACCCGCTTCTCTTTATGATGCGGCCAATATGGACGGAGCTAGTAAATGGAAACAGTTTTGGCATATTACCCTGCCGTTGACGATGCCGGTGCTATTGCCGGTATCCATCGTGCAGCTGACCTGGGCGATGAAGTCTTTTGATACCATTTTTGTCTTAACAGGCGGCATGGAAGGCACCAGGATTTTAAACTATTTTGTCTACATGGAAGCTTTCCGGCATTTTTCCCTGGGCTCCGCTTCAGCTGCTGCTTATATATTGCTGGTAATTAAGTTGGCGGCAATCCTGGCCTTCACTTTACTGCAGAGGAAGTTTATCAAGGGAGGCGTATCGGGATGATCGGTAAAATATTAGGTAAAATTAGTATTTATTTGCAAGCTGTCCTCGTCTTTCTGATTGTTGCTTTCCCCATTTATACGCTTGTCCTGACCAGTTTGCAATATGAACGCGATATTAGAACTAGGCAGATAAACTTTCTCCCTTCCTATATCACTCTGGAGCATTATAAAACCGTGTTGGAGCCTGGACATATCGTGCCCGTGATGGAAGCGATTATCAATAGTTTCCTCGTCTCCATCGGGGCTGCCGCCTTGGTGATCTGTATCGCCGTACCGGCGGCTTATGGTCTGTCCAGGAACAGGCTGCCGGGGGGCAAGAATATTTTGTATGCTTTATCCTCTGTGTATGTAATACCGGTAGCGCTGTTTATGATTCCCTTGTTTGTGATGTTCGTTGGCGCAGGGTTAAATGATACCCGGTTTGGATTGATCATTCTGTACACTGCCTTCTTAACTCCCTTCATTATCTGGGTGCTTAAGGCCTTTGTAGAGGCGACTCCGGAAGAAGTGGAGCAAGCGGCTAAGCTGGACGGGTGCAACCATGTGCAGCTATTTACCAGGATATACCTGCCGGTGATGCGTCCTGGCATATCAGCGGCTTTTCTATACGCCTTTGTCCTTTCCTGGGTAGAGTTTTTTACGCCGCTGATTTTTACGGCGGAGGTTAGGATCTTAACGGTGGCCCTAGGCTTGTATAGGGGCACGATTGATATTCAAATCGGGCAGTTGGCGGCGGCGGCAGTATTGGCCATGCTGCCGGTGGTTCTGCTCACCATTCTTTTCTCCCGCAGAATAACTAGGGTGATGACTGGGGCGGAAACTAAGTAATTTAGGAAAAGTAATTATGAACGGGAGGGAAATGTAGAAATGAAAAAAATCAGAGCTGCAGTTGTCGGTACAGGTGGATTTGGGCAGTTGCACGCCCAGTTTTACCATGAGTATCCCGTAACCGAACTGGTTGCTGTGGTTAACCAGACGGAATCAAGGGGTCGGAGCGCTGCCGCGACCTTTGGAGTGCCCTGGTATCAATATGCCGAACAGCTGCTGGACAGTGAAGACTTTGAGCTGGTCTCTATCTGTACGCGCGAGGAGAACCACAAAGAGTTAGGGCTTTTGTTCGCCAAGGCGGGGAAAAAGATCCTCATGGAGAAACCGCTGGCTCCTACTCTGGAAGAGTCCCAGTCACTTGTAGAAGGGGTGGAAAAAGAGGGCGTCTTTATGGCCGTTAACTATATTCTCAGACAGGATCCGCGCTTTTTAGAGGTTAAGAGAAGAAGCGATCTCGGTGATTTCGGGGACCACATCTCTTATTTTGCCAGAAGAAGCGGCAGTTTTGCCGGTGCGCAGCATTACGGTCCGTGGACGGATCTCTTGATTTCCACCGCTATCCACGACCTTGACCTGATGATCTGGTATAATGGCAGTAAACCGGTTAGAGTTTATGCTGAAAGCATCATTAAAAAGTGTGCTGATATCGGCACCGAGGATGCTGTTGTGGCCACGATAAAGTTTGCTAATGGCGCCATTGGAGCCCTCGATACAAGCTGGGTTCTGCCTGCCGCATCACAGCCGGCGCCGCTGGACTGCAGTTTTAACCTAGTCGGCACCAAGGGTGGAGCTTCTGTCGACGGCGCCAATAACGGTTTAAGAATATGTGATGAGCACACCTACAGATTGCCTGACCTGACCCATTGGCCGGTGCTGCCGACAGGATTAAGCGGAGACTTGTATAACGCGATGAAGAGCGTGGTAGATTCGGTTATTCATCATCGGGAACCTTTTATGAGCGGCCGTGAAGCACTGAAATCTCACCAAGTTGTCTTTGCCATAAAAGAAGCTTTGAAAACCCACCAGCCGATTAATCTTTAGTTTGGCGACTTTCTGGCGCACGGCCTAAGGAGGATAGTTTTATGCGGATTGCTATCGGGGGAGTAGTTCACGAGACGAATACTTTTTCCAGCCTGCCGACAACGCGGAGAGAGTTTGAAAACTGTGTTCTGGCAAGAGGAGCGGATATATGGCGGCGATATCAAGGCACGCGGGGCTCCATGGGCGGAGTTATGGACGCCGCTCAGGAATACTGTTTAGAAATAGTGCCTACCGTTTATGCTGAAGCAGTACCAGGAGGTGTGGTGGACAGCCGGACCTTTGAAGAGATAGTAGACGAACTTTGCCAGGGTTTAACAGGCGATCTGGAGGGAGTTCTACTGGTTCTTCACGGGGCCATGGTTACTGACAAACATGAGGATGCGGAAGCATACCTTCTCCAAAGAGTGCGCGACAAACTGGCCGGCGATATACCGGTAATCTGCACGACGGATCTTCATGCCAATATATCCCCTGAAATGGTGACCTTAAGCCGCTGTCTAGTCGGCTTTGATACGTATCCCCACTGTGATTATTATCAGCGCGCTTATGACGCCGTGAGAATTTTGTTCCACACGATGCAAAAGGATCTAAATCCGGTGTCTGCTTTAAGGAAGCCGCCCATGATGCCTGTGGTGCAAAGATTGTTGACTGATCAAGACCCGATGAGGAAAATTATGCAGTTGGCCCACGAGATAGAAGGCCGCCAGGGCGTGGTTAATGTGACTGTTGCCGGTGGGTTTCCTTATGCAGACATTAGATGGGCCGGTATGGCCGTAGTGGTAACTACGAATGGAGACAGTCATTTGGCCGAAGCATATAGCGAGGAAATCGAGAGGGAAATATGGTCCATTCGTCAAGACTTTGTTTTTAATAATCTGGCTGTCGCCGCGGGCCTTAAAATAGCCCGGCAAAGCACGGAACATCCTTTCGTCATCGTTGATTCCAGCGATAATGTGGGAGCAGGGTCTTCAGGCGACGGGACAGCTGTGCTGGCAGAGCTGATCAAGCAAAAGACTGCTTCGTGCGCTATTATTATCAGGGATCGCGAGGCGGTGGGCATGGCCGAAAAATCGGGCCTCGGCGGTGTTTTCAAAGCATTTGTGGGCGGCAAGACGGATGATAAGCACGGCAGCCCTGTGTATATAGAGGGTGTAGTAAAAAGCATCAGCGACGGGAGCTATTGCAGTGAAAGAACCGGTGAGCAAGTAAACATGGGTAAAACAGCCGTTGTGGATATAAATGGTATTATCTTGATTTTAACCGTTAATCGGGTGCCCGCATTTGATTTGGAAGCTTTACGCAGCCTAGGCTTTAACCCGGAGCAGTTAAAATATCTAGTTGTAAAAGGCGCGGTTCAGTGGAGGTCCTCCTATGGCAGTATTGCCAGGGGATGGGTGGAGGTAGATGCTCCGGGGGTTACTTCCTCCAATTTAGAAAGATTTAGTTTTAAAAATGTCAGGCGTCCCATTTTCCCGCTTGATAGAAGCTAGCTTAATTTATGCCGGGGAGGGATTTTTGTGGCCGAAGTGCTCTTAAAAAATGTCTGCAAGTTCTTCGGGAACGTACGGGCTTGTAAGGACATAAACATGTCAGTTGGGGATGGTGAATTTCTCTCCATCTTAGGACCATCCGGATGCGGAAAGAGTACGGTGATGCGCATGATTGCCGGGTTGGAGACTGTTTCTTCAGGCGAGATCTATATTGGCGGGAGATTGGTAAATGACCTATCGCCAAAGCAAAGAAATATTGCCATGGTCTTTGAAAATTATGCGCTATATCCGCATTTAACGGTGTTTGAGAATATTGCCTTTCCCTTAATCATGGCCAAAAAGAGTAAACAGGAAATAAACGACAAAGTAAGCAAGGCGATGGAGATGCTCAGACTTCACGATGTGACAGGCAGTTTCCCGATCAATATAAGCGATGGGCAGAAACAAAGAGTGGGCATCGGCAGGGCCATTGTCAGGGATCCGGACTTGTTTTTATTTGACGAACCCATATCCCATTTGGATATTATGCTGCGCCAGGATTTACGCAAGGAGATAGTCAGGTTGCAGCGAGAGTTGCACACTACGATGATCTATGTTACGCACGATCAGCTCGAAGCTCTAACTATGGGGAATCGTATTGCTGTCATGAACGACAGCTACTTGCAGCAGCTCGGCACCAGGTCAGAAATATTGGATAATCCGAGCAATACCTTTGTAGCCAGCTTTGTTGGCGATCCTCCCATTAATTTTATACCGGCAACCATAACTGATGAAGCAGGGAATTTTTCTTTAGCCTTAGACGGCCTAGCAGCAAGTATCCCCTTGAAGGAAAGCAGAAGTTTAAAGGCGGTAAGAATGGCGGGAGGGGCCCGGATCAAATTAGGCATCAGGCCGCACCATATCGATATTTCCCATGATACCACCAACAGAGAGGTCACGGGAAATGTGGACTTTGTGGAGTTTTTAGATGAGTACAACGTTCTAACAGTGCAGGTTAATGGTGTCAAGCTGCTAATTGAAGCGCCCAAAAGTTTTGAAGCCAGCATAAATGACAAAGTAGGGATGAATTTCCCTGAATCTCTGTTATTGTTCTTCAATGATCAAAAAGGAGACAATATCTTGGCCGGTAATTGATCTAAGCAGGTAAGGAGGTAAGGTGATGATTCTGAAAGTCGCTAATATGTCCAAGCATTACCATCACATCCAAGCATTAAAAGATGTATCTTTTAATTGTGTCAGCGGAGAATTCATGGTTGTTTTAGGTCCTCCAGGCGCGGGGAAAACCACGTTGCTAAAAATAATTGCCGGCCTCGAGGAAACGAGCGCCGGGGATATTTATTTCGGAGAGCGGCTGTTCACGGAAGTCGAACCCAAAGACAGGGATGTTTCCATGGCTTTTGAAGGTTACGCTCTTTACCCGCATCTGACAGTTTTTGAGAATATCGCCCATCCGTTACGAATACGGGGAGGTTATAAAGAGGAGCGGATCAAGGAGCTAATCGAGCAAGTTACGGTAATGCTCAAGATAGAACAATTATGGGAAAGGAAAACGAACCAGCTAAGTGGAGGACAGAAACAGAGGGTGGCGCTGGCTAGGGCCTTGGTTAGGGAGAAACCTAACATGCTGTTAATGGATGAACCAATCGCTCATTTAGACGCTGCCTTAAGACACTGGCTGCGGGCAGAGTTAAAAAAGTTTGTTAAGGGAAAAGGTGTAACCACGATTTATTCCACGCCGGATTACCAGGAAGCCTTGGCCATGGGGGATCGAATTTTAGTCCTGTTTGAGGGTCAGCTGAAGCAAATTGGTAAACCGGAAGAAATACTGTATAAACCCCAATGTTCAGAGGTAGCTGCTTTTATCGGGGATCCCCCGACCAATGTGGTGGAAGTAGCCATGAATCGGGAAAACGGACGGTTTGTTTTAGAATTCGAGGGCAACGAACTGCCGGTTCCGGAGGCGTGGTTAAATAATCCTAACATCATTGGCCGGGACAGGTTTTTACTGGGGTTAAGGCCGTCCGATATAAGTATCTGTAAGGAAAAAGTGGCGGTCGGTTTTAAAGCGGAAGTATACGTTTCTGAGGCCATGCAACGCAAGCAGGTGATCACCCTGAAGGTAGGGAGCAAATTAATAAAGGCAAATGCCGCTCACGCTTTAAAAGCTGATATCGGCGATCAGGTTTGGGGCAGGATTGATATGGAGAAAGCTCTGTTATTTGACCCTGAGACCAAGAAAGCCATTTGTTGACTGCAGGCTGAAAAAAATATGATGGAGGTTTAATATGAGTATTAAGCATCATAATCCGGAGACAGTGGGGAAGCCAGCCGGGCCTTATACGCACCTGGTAGAAACGGATGACTTTGTGTTTATGTCAGGCCAGGCGCCTATCGATTCCGACACGGGACAGCTTTTCAGCGGATCGTTTAAGGAAGAGGCTGACCTGGTATTCAAAAATATTATTAAGAACCTGAACTTTCTCGGTCTAGACCTGGCAAATGTGGTAAAAGTTAACGCCTTTTTAGGAGACATAGAGTTCCGTGATGAATACAATGAATTGTATCGGCAGTATTTTAAAGAACCCTTCCCGGCGCGGACTACCATTGTTTGTGGTCTAGGCACCTTGAAGATAGAAATTGAGGTCATTGCTTATAAGCGAAGGTAGTCTTTAAAAAATACTGTAATGAGGGTGCGGATTTGGACAGAGACTATACTGTGAGAGTGTTGGAAAGAGCAGCAGAAATATTAAATTGCTTTACTTTACATGAGCCTGAAAAAACCCTTAAACAATTATCTGCAGAGACAGGCTTGCACAAGAGTACCGTTTTTCGCCTCTTGGAAACCCTTGAAAGAATTCAGTGGGTTCGAAAAGACCCCAAGGTTGGCACATACCGCATGGGCTTCGGTATTTTTGAGTTGGGGACTAAGGCCATTAGCGGCAACGATTTTTACCATGTGAGCTTGTTCCACTTAGAGAAACTGGTTAAATTGACGGAGCAATCCGCTCACCTGGTAATCCATAATCAGGGAGAAGTTCTGTATTTGAATAAGGTTGAATTTCTCGGCTCTATCATTACCCAGCCTTCTCAGATAGGCCTCAGGTTTCCCATGCACTGTACTGCCGTGGGGAAGGTGCTTTTAAGCTTTATGGAGGAAGAGCAGGCCCGCAGGGTTGTTGCCACAAAAGGGCTCAAGAGAATGACCAACAACACGCTTTGTGAAGAAATGGACCTGCTAAATGAAATGCAGAAAATACGGCAAGAAGGTTATGCCATAGATAATGAAGAGATACAGCTAGGATTACGATGTGTGGCCGCTCCGGTCAAAGATCACAGCGGTAAGGTTATCGCCGCCATCAGTGTCAGCGGGTTGATTGCCAATTTAAGTGAACAAAGGTTACCATATATCATTGAGCAAGTTACCAATACAGCAGGAAACATCTCTTCTGATTTAGGATGCCGTACTAATTCAGTGAAAATCTAAAAATACTTTCTGCAGAGGGTCGGAGGCTGCTAAGGTGATTAATTATGAGCGGAAAGATTGCACCGGTTGCCGGATCTGTGAAATTGTTTGCTCCATGGAGCATTTTAAAAAAATCCATACCAAGCGAGCTCTGATCAAGTATGATGACGACTGGCCTCGGGTAGGCAATGTTAAATTTTGCCGACAGTGTCCGCAAAGAGCCTGTATGCAGGCTTGCCCGGAAGAAGCGCTTTATTTATCGCCGGAAGGAGTCGTTCAGCTCGACCGGAAGCGGTGCGTGGCCTGCCTTTTATGCAGCGCGGCCTGTCCTTTTGGAGAGCTGCCCACAGATGGAGAATATCCTTTGTTCTGTGATACTTGTAGTGGCCAATTTCAGTGTGTTACCTGGTGCCCAAGAAAAGCGTTAAAAAGAAGTAGGTGAAGAAATGGCTAAAATCCCTGGCTACGCCGGCTTTATACTGCATGTTGATTTGACTGAACAAAAGTATGAGATTACTGATCTTCCCGTAGCGCTGGTCAAGGAATATATCGGTGGCAAAGGATTTGCGGCAAAGGTCCTCTATGACGAACTCCCTGCAGGTTGCGATCCTCTGTCTTTGGATAATATTCTGGTTGTAGCCTGCGGCCCTTTAACCGGGACCTTAGCGCCTACAGGCTGCCGCTCCGTCATAGCTGTCAAAAGTCCCCTGACAGGCATATGGAATGACGCAAACTGTGGCGGCACTTTTGGCCCTGAACTTAAAGCAGCAGGGTTTGACATCATTATCATCAAGGGGCAGTCGGAGACGCCTGTTAAACTGATTATTACCGATCACCAGGTAGATATTCTGGAGGCGACGGAACTCTGGGGCCTGGATACCTTTTCTGCTGCAGAGCAGCTTAAAAAGGCTCATGGAGAGGATTATAAAGTCGCCTGCATCGGGCCAGCCGGGGAAAACAAGGTCTTGATGGCCTCGGTGCAAGCCGAAGGACGGTCATTTGGCCGAGGCGGCAGCGGGGCAGTATTGGGCGCCAAAAAACTCAAAGCGATTGCCGTGAAAGGTACAGGCAGTATTGAAATATTTGATTACGAGGAGTTTCTTAAAGAAAACAGAGAAGCCTACAATGAAATTGCCATAAATCCCGATACCGGGGGCGCACGGCCGAAATTCGGTACCAGCAGCATTTACTCCTTTATAAAAGAGACGGGCTTGCTTCCTATTAAAAATTTCCAGGGTGGAAGCTATCCCGGCGGCGAGTTCATAGACGAACATAAACTTAGAGAGGAGCTTTTTGAAGAAGATAGGGCTTGCTTCGCCTGTCCCATCGCCTGTAGCAAGTACTCTAAAGTGAAATCTGGTCCCTATACAGGCAAATTTGTGGAGGGCCCTGAGTTTGAAGACTTTTGGAGTTTTGGGGCTCAGTGCGGTAATAGTGAACTAGGTTCTATTGCCTATGCGGAGTATTTGTCTGATTATTATGGCATAGATGCCATTTCTGCAGGTAATGCCATCGGGTTCGTAATGGAGTGTTTCGAAAAGGGAATTATCACGGAAGAAGAGCTGGGTTTTAGGGCGCCTTTTGGTGACCATGAAGCAATGATAAAAATTGTCCGGCTGATTGGTGAGAACCAAGGAGCGGGACAAATAATCGGCCGGGGTGTAAGGCGGGCAGCAGAATATTATGGCCGGGGCAGTGGGGATTTTGCTATGCATGTCAAGGGCTTGGAACTTCCGGCGTATGATCCGCGCGCCGCTTTGGGCATGGGTTTGGCCTATGCCACCAGCGACCGGGGCGCTTGTCATTTAAGGGCCTGGACGGTAGGTGCCGAGGTGCTAAGCCATGCGGGCAGAATTGATCCGTTGGAAACGGAATTTAAGGCGGAGCTTGTAAAGACTGATCAGGATTGGTTCAGCGTGGTAAACTCTCTTGGCGTTTGCCTTTTTAGTACCTTTGCTCTCGGCCATAACCAGTTGACGGATTTAGTCCATGCTTTAACGGGGATTAAAAGCTTTTCTTCCGTCAAAAACCTTCTGTTCATCGGAGAGAAAATTAATAATTTGATTCGCCTTTTTAATGTCAGGGAAGGCGTTACACGCGCCGACGACACCCTGCCTCCGAGATTGTTGAAAGAAGCCCACCAGGCCGGGCCGGCCAAAGGGATTACTGTGCCTTTAAAAGAAATGCTTGAACAGTATTATCTCGTCAGGGGCTGGGATGAGGAGGGAACTCCAACGGAGGCAAATTTAATCAGGTTAGGGTTGAAATAAGGCATGGCTATGGTCAAAGTGGAAGTGTGTTTCCTGGCGCAAATTGCTGAAGAGTCGGGCGTAAGAAAGTTAGTCATAAGTACCGCTAATACTTTGCCTGAAGCAGTAAGTGAGATTGAAAAAGCAACAGGATTTCCTCTCGCCTCTAAGTTGGGCAGCGGTTATGCGATTCTTGTAAATGGGCGCTCCTACCAGTTGTTGCAGAGTGAAGAGATTGTATTACATGACGGGGATAAAATTGCCATCATACAAGCACTAGGGGGAGGATAATTGTGGGGATTTTTAAGCCGGAAGGTATTTATCCAGCTATGCTAACGCCATTTGATGAGCAGGGCTGTGTTAATGAAACGGTACTCAGGCAGATGGTGAACTGGCTTATAGACGAAGGGGTCAACGGCTTATTCCCACTTGGAAGCGTCGGTGAATTTATTCATCTTAATTTTGAGGAAAAGGTCAAGATTATGGAAATTGTCTGCGATGAGGCTAGGGGCAGGGTGCCTGTAACACCGGGCACCACCGAAAGCTGCGCGGCTAACTGCATAAAGCTAACAGAAAAAGCCAAAGCTCTAGGAAGCGCGGCAGTAGTTATCGCGCCGCCCTACTACCTACCTGTAAGCCAAGAACAAATAGAGGAACACTACGAGCAGGTGTTTGAGGCATGCCCTGACGTACCCGTCATTTTGTATAATATACCGCTTTTTAGCGCCCCTATTGATTATGACGTCATCAAACGTTTAAGCAGGTTTTCAAGTGTCGTGGGCATGAAAGAAAGTAGCGGCAATATGGTTGATTTTATGCATTATATGGATAAGGTTCGTCTGATCGGCGCCGAACTTAATATTTTAACTGGGCGTGAGGAGATGCTTTACGCGGCGCTGGCTGTTGGGGCAAAGGGAGCAATGTGTGCTACAGTTGGTATTGTTCCGGAGATAATGGTAGGAATTTACCAAGCCTGGAATGCTGGAGACAAGGATCGCGCGCTTAAAATGCAGTTTTCCGTGCTGCAATTGATCAGAGCCATGTTTGCTCTGCCGTTCCCGTTGGGGTTTAAAGCAGCTTTAGAAATTCGGGGATTTAACATGGGAGATTCCAAGCGCCCCCTCTCTGACGCGGATCAGTATAATCTCCAAAAAGTTAAAAGTCGCCTAGAAATAATATTTAAGCAGCTGGGCATTGACAAAGTGGAGCTAGATTATGTTTACAGGGGGAAAAGTTCTGCGGCAGGAGAAAGGGCAGGGGTGGCGAAAGAAAGTTAGTAGTCTGCCGTTTTAGGCAGAGGTTTTTGCTGAAAATGGAGGCATAGGCCATCAGATGGCTACGAAAAAAGATCCGGAAAAATCGATGTCTTTGATGGACCACCTGGAGGAACTGCGGCGCCGGCTGATTGTCTGCGGAGTTTCCGTCTTGTTGCTGTCCGCTGTTTCCAACTTCTATCTGGACGAGATACGCGAGCTGTTTATCAGGCCGGTGGGGGAACTGGTATACCTTGGTTTGGCGGAAGCCTTAATGACCAACCTGAGGCTGACGTTTATAGCCGGGTTTTTCCTGTCACTGCCGGTGATTTTTTACCAGTTATGGCTCTTTATCTTGCCGGGCCTGCAGCGGCAGGAGCGTCGCCTAATATTTTTTGTGTCACTATTTTCGCTCGTTTTTTTTGTCTTGGGAGTTACTTTTGCCTTTCTTGTTGTCCTGCCTTTTTCCGTGCGTTTTTTTCTCGGCTTTAGTGCCGAGGGTCTCACGCCGATGATTTCCTTCAGTGCGTACATTTCTTACAGCATGGGCCTGATGCTAGGGTTTGGCTTGGTCTTTTTGATGCCGGTGATGGTGCTGATCCTGGCGAAGCTTGGCCTCGTTTCCCCTGAATTCCTGGCCGGACAGCGGATGTACGCGACCATCATAATCTTTATCTTGGCCGCTATTTTTACGCCGCCGGATGTGCTTTCACAGATACTCATGGGGGTGCCGATGCTGGTCTTGTACGAGTTTTCTATCTTGCTGGCACGGTTTGTCAGGCCGCAGGAAGGCAAGGCGGCTGAGGAGCCGCAGGCACAAATGAATCCTTGAATAGAAGGAGGTGAGGTAGATGTTTGGACGGATTGGTCCACAGGAGTTGTTGCTGATTTTCGGCTTGGTGCTGATTGTTTTCGGGCCACGCAAACTGCCGGAAATAGGCAAGTCGCTCGGCAAGGGGCTAAGGGAATTTAAGCAGGCGACCAAGGAACTCAAGGAAAGTGTGGAACTTGGTGAAGAAGATAAGGAGCAGGCGGCCAGGTAAGCTAAAGTACCGGAGGGGGTAAGATGTCGGAGTTGGTCGATGCTCACGGCAGGCGGATCACCTATCTGCGGATCTCTGTCACGGAACGCTGCAATTTAAGCTGTTTTTACTGCACCCCCGGGGCGGAGAGCTGCAACCGCAGTGGCGAAGAAGTTTTGTCGATCAGCGAGCTGCTCTGCATTGCCAAGGTGGCCGCTGGCTATGGCATCAGCAAAATCAGGCTGACGGGCGGCGAGCCACTGCTTCGCCCTGATCTGGTGGAACTGGTGCGGCGCTTAAGCCAAGTACCCGGTATCAATGATCTGTCACTGACGACGAACGGGATGTTGCTTGATAAGCTGGCGCAGCCGTTGGCCCAGGCCGGGCTGCAACGCCTCAATATCAGCTTAGACTCGCTGGTGCCGGGGAACTTTAACAGCATTACGCGGGGTGGCACGCTGGAGCGAGTGCTTCAAGGCGTGCGAGTTGCCCGCCGGTCAGGTCTCACACCGATCAAGATGAACGTGGTGTTGTTAAAAGGGATCAACGATGGTGAAATTGCCGATTTTGCCAGGCTGACGCTGGCCGAGGATTACCATGTCCGCTTTATTGAGTATATGCCGATGACCGGTGATGGCGATAGCTGGCGGGAACATTACTTGCCGCTGGAGGCGGCTATGGCTATCTGCTCACGTTTGGGAAAACTTTTCAAAGTGCCGGGGCCGCTAAACGGCGGCCCGGCCAGGTATTTCCGGCTGGAAGGCGGGCGGGGAAACATTGGCTTTATCTCGCCGCTTTCCCGTCATTTCTGCGGCGAGTGCAACCGCTTGCGCATCACGGCGCAGGGGAAGTTATTGGCCTGCCTCTTTAGAGAACATGAGATTGATCTAAGGCCGCTCTTGAAGGCACCGGCAGCGATAGCGGAGGCCTTTGCTAGAGCGCTGGCGGCTAAGCCTGACCCGGCCAGCCTCGCGGAAGACCCGCTGACGCGGTGTCGGCCTGGCGTTCCGGGAATGGTGGCTATTGGGGGGTAGGAGAATGAAGATGGGAAGGATTCTGGCCGTGTCGGTTAGTGACAGTAAAGGAACGAGAAAACGGAATGTGACGGAGGCCAAGTTCGAGGCGGGCCATGGTATCGCCGGGGATGCCCATGCCGGTGCTTGGCACCGCCAGGTCAGCCTGTTGGCCAGCGAGAGCATTGCTAAGATGGCGGAAAAGGGGCTGGACGTTAGGGCGGGGGATTTTGCCGAGAATCTGACTACAGCAGGGATTGAGCTGCCTGCGCTGCCTGTCGGCACGGAGCTCGCGGTTGGCGATGAAGTGTTGCTGGAGGTTTCCCAAATCGGCAAAGAATGTCATACGCGCTGCGCCGTTTACTTTCAGGCGGGCGATTGTGTGATGCCGCGCGAAGGAATTTTTGCCAGGGTATTGCGTGGCGGACGTGTGCGGCCCGGGGACTGTGTAACGGTGACAAGGGAAGATAACCGTAATTAGAACGAAGAGGTGCCAAATGACAGGACCTGCGCTGCATGCCAAACTGATGGAGGTCAGGCGGCGGCTCCACGCTTATCCCGAAATCGGCTTCGAATTGGAACGGACCAGGGCTTGCCTAGCGGCGCTGCTGCGCGATGCCGGGCTAGAACCGCGCTTTGTGGCCGGAGGGCTCGTGGCTGACCTAGGTCCTGGCCCCGGGCGGGTGTTACTGCGTGCTGAGATGGATGCGTTGCCGGTGGCAGATGGCAAGGAGACGCCCTACAAGTCGCAAAATCCCGGCTTCTGCCATGCCTGCGGCCATGACGGCCATATGGCCATGCTTTATGGCGCGCTGTTGTTGCTCCAGGAAAACCCACCTTGCGGCGGTGTACGCCTTGTCTTTCAGCCGGCCGAAGAATGTCCGCCGGGCGGGGCGCTCGGCATGATTGAGGCAGGAGTGCTGGAGGATGTCCGGGCGGCGTTTGCCTTACATCTGAACCCTAGTCTGCCGTATGGAGTTGTGGGCGTCAAGCCGGGAGTAATGATGGCCGCAGCCGATAATTTCCGTCTAACTGTTCTTGGCAGCGGCGGGCATGGTGCTCAGCCGCATCATACGGTGGATGCCGTGCTGGTGGCGGCCCACACAGTTACGGCACTGCAGACGCTGGTCAGCCGCTACAAAGATCCGCTCGACCCGCTGGTGCTTACCATCGGTAAGATCCAGGGAGGTACGGCCAGCAATGTAATAGCTGACGCGGTAGTCCTGGAGGGAACGGTTAGGACGCTCGACTGGCAGCTCAGGCAAGAGATGCCGTCGCGGATCGAAACACTGGCGGCTGGTGTCTGTGCCGCGTTTGGCGCCCGCCTTCGTTGTGAATATTTTTTTGGTTATCCTCCACTGCTTAACAACGCCGAAATGTCTGAGCTGGCGGCAAAGGCGGCGAGAGAAACGCTGGGACAGAGGGCAGCGGTAACGCTGGAGCGGGCGATGATGGGCGGCGAAGATTTTGCCTACTTCCTGGAAAAGGTGCCGGGGGCGTTCATTTTTCTCGGTACCGGCGATGCGGATTATCTCCACCCGCTTCATCATTCCTGTTTTGATTTCAATGAAAAAATCCTTGCCACCGGAGCCACTTTGTTGGCGGCGGTGACAAGGGCGGCATGGCTGCCAATTTAAAGCAGTAAATTATGAGTGGTACACATAACGCCTTCCTCGCTTTTAAAGCGAGGAAGGCGTTATTATTAGATCAGGCGAAAGCTTCAGGAACGGATTTAAGTGTGGCATAGGAAAAAACCGGCCCGTCTTTACAGACATAGAGATTCCCCGCGTTGCAGCGCCCGCACTTGCCGACGCCGCATTTCATCCTGTTTTCCAGGGTGGTATAGATTTGCTCGTCCGCAAAGTTCAGTTTTTTCAGGTTCTGCAAGACAAACTTGATCATGATGGGAGGCCCGCAGGTTATGGCGATGGCATTCTCGGGCGAAGGGTTTACTTCCATCAGCAGTGACGGCACGAACCCCACATAGTGGGGCCAATCGTCCTCCTTGATGTCAATAGAGAGATGGCAGAGCGTCTGCGTGCTTTTGCCAAGCTCCGTAAATTCTCCCTTAAAGCAAAGGTCCGCAGATGTCCGGGCGCCATAAATAACAGTCAAATCGCCATATTCGGACTTATTTGCCTTAACGTATTCAATGATGGGCCGCAAAGGTGCCTGTCCGATGCCGCCGCCGATAGTGATGATATTTTTGCCTTTCCATTGGTCGACGGGAAAGTTGTTGCCGTAGGGTCCGCGGACAGTCATCTTGTCGCCAGGTTCAAGCTCGTGCAGTGACTGCGTGACGTTGCCCATGCGCATGACGGAAAAGCGGAGGAAGTTTCCTTCCGTGGGGGAACAGGAGATAGAAATCATACTCTCTCCTACGCCGAGGATGCCAATCATGGCACACTGACCGGGAAGATGGCTCCAGTTGTTCCTTACTTCTTCGTCGTCAAAGACTACTTTGAACGTCTTGATGCAGCGGTCACCGTAAGTCTCGTACCAGGTGTCCTGCACAGTGGCAATGTGTGGGTTGTACGGATTAATATTCATCGTGCCTCCTCCCCGACCTTTGACAGAATATCAAGTAGATCAATGTTCACAGGGCAGAGATTTATACACCTTCCACAGCCTACACAGGCAATGACGTTAAATTTGTCAACGAAGTAAGAGTATTTGTGATTGATCCTGTTTCGTGTGCGTTCCCGACGAGTGGGGCGGGGGTTATGGCCGGAGGCGTGAAGGGTGTACTCTGAGAACATGCAGGAATCCCAGGTGCGGCATCTGCGGCTTTCGCTACCTTCTGTTTCATCCTGCATGTCAAAACAATGGCAGGTGGGGCAAAGATAGGTACAAATACCGCAGCCGAGGCAGGAGGCGGAGACGGTGTCCCAAAGGAGGCTTTCCCAGAGGTGGGGCAGTTTGGCGGGGATTCCGGCGGGATCAGTGTGGCGGCTGATTTGGCTGGCCGCCTTTTCATGCAGCTTTTCTGCCGCTTCTTGGTCTTCGCCGGTGGCGTTGATTAGCAATCCGCTGGCGCTTTGACAGAGATTTTCGCCCTTTTCCGTTAGCACATCAAGCAGGTAGCTGTCGCCCAGGTCGGTCATCAGCACATCCAGGCCTTCTTTGGACGCCGGGCCGCCTCCTACAGAGGTACAGAAGCAGTTTGCACAAGGTTCCAGACAGGCTAAGCCCACCAGCGTGATTTTGGCGCGTCTTTCCAGGTAGTAAGGGTCCTCCACGCCCCAGGAGAAGACGTTGTCTACTATGGTCATGGCTCTGGCATCGCACGGCCTTACTCCAAGCAGCACTGTTTCGCTTTCCTGGCCGGGCGTTTTTATGTCTGTCGTTCCCAGTTCAAATCTCAGCAGTGTTTCTGTTTGCGGGAAAACAACACTTTTAGGCGGTACGGTGGTATTGGCAGCTGTAAGGCATAAGTCAGCCGCGCCGGTGACCGGGGCGTATTTAAGTGTTTCTCCGCTTTTCTTAGGCCCGTAAACTTTTTTTCCGGGAAGTGTGGCTATAAAATCAGCAAGCTTATCTTTGTTAAGTTTCATAGCTTTAATATATCACCACCACTAAAGAATAAAATCTTCCTTGTCATTGGGACGGTAGCCTACGAGCAGCGGCTTGGCTTCAGGATCAACCCCCGGCTCAAACCCGAATTTATCCATTACTTCCTTGACAAGTTTCCTGTTCAAATGGGAGAGGGGTATATTGACAGGACAGACCCGCTCACATTCCCCGCATTCTACACAGCGTCCAGCTAAGTGAAAAGCACGAGCCAGTTGGAAGGAGGTGTTTTCAGAGATATTCACCGAGCGCTGAATCCAGGTTGGGTTTGTCTTATCCAAGATACATTCCTCGCAATAGCACATGGGACAGACATTGCGACAGGCATAACACCTGATGCAGCTGTTGAATTTACCCTGCCAAAAGGCCCATTTTTCCTGCGTACTTTTGGCTTCCATTTTTTTAACGTCATCGAAAGTATTGTTACCCTTTACCTCTACTTCTTCCCGGAGGGAAACATCGGCGATGACAGGGTTGGGATAGCGGCAGGTCAGACATTTTTCAGCTACAATATCGTCTCGGGCCATTTCCACTTTTCCGCTTGGAAGGTAGAGGCTGATCTTACCGTTTTCCCACCGCGCCTCGACTTGGTCTAAAATACCGGGATATTTTCCCTCCACCTTTTTAATATCTATTACTCCTTCGCAGGGGCAACCGATAACGTAGACACTGTCTTTTGTTATTCCCTGCTCCGTCAGCTGCTGCAACACCGCTCGGCTGTCACAACCTTTTACCATTAGAGCTACTTTACGGGTGTCGGGCTGCTCCCCGCGGGGGACAGGACGTTTTTCGGTAAGAGTAAGATAGGTGGCCAGATTATTGCTGCAGAGAGGAGAAAAAATCAGCTCGGCTGTCTCTTCGGGGTTACTGACAAAATGGGGGGAGATACGAAATCCATGAGTGCCTGGTTTCCATCCGATAAGGTACTTGACATCATCGCGGGAGATGGTCTCTCTGGCTAAGTCCCTTAGCTTTTCGAGGTCTATCAATGGTTCTCTCCTCCTACCAGTCAATCTTGTTTCTGGGAAATTCCTCAAAGGGGCCAGCCTCTTTGAGACTGTGGACCACTTTGCCTACCACATCTTTCCATTTTGCCCCTTCTGATGCGGAAACCCAGCTCATGTTGAAACGGCGTTGATCCACTCCCACGAAATCCAGCAATTCCTTCATCAGTGCAAATCTCCGGCGAGCAAAGAAGTTCCCTTCCATGTAATGGCAGTCACCGGGATGACAGCCTGAGATTAAAATACCATCGGCGCCCTGCTGCAGGGCGTTGACAACAAACATGGGGTTAACCCTGCCGGAACACATGACTCTGATAACATTAAGGTTGGGGGGATATTCTGTTCTGCTTGTGCCTGCAAGGTCCGCACCGGCATAAGAACACCAGTTGCACAGAAAGGCGACTACATTGGGTTCAAAATTTTCACTCATGATTTACCCCCCAAAGCGGCTATTTGCGGCAGTATCTGGTTGTCCCTAAAGGACCTCTGTTGGATTGAACCCGACAAGCAGCCGGCGGAACAGGCTCCGCACCCTTTACAGAGAGCTTCATTTACCTGGGCCACGGAAACTTGGTGCCCCATCTTGTTGACGGTTACCAAGTCAATGGCTGTGTAAGGACAAATCTCGATGCAGTAGCCGCAGCCACGGCAGGTCTTCTCATTTACCTGGGAAATCTGGGCCTGCACCTTCACTTTCCCGCTCGCTAGCAGCACCAGGGCCGACGAGGCCGCCCCTTTGGCCTGGGCTACTGTATCAGGAATATCCTTGGGCCCTTGGGAGCATCCGGCAAGGAAGACTCCTTCGGTAGCGGTATCCACAGGAGCGAGCTTGGGGTGTGCCTCCAGGTAAAAGCCGTCTGTTGATTGGGAGAGTCGTAGCAGGTCGATTATTTCCCGGGCATCTTTGCGAGGTTCAAGTCCCACTCCCAGGACCACCATGTCGACTTCGTCTTCAAGCGGTCTGGAGGTGAGGGTATCTTCGACTTTGATGACCAGTTTACCGTTTCTTTTAAAGATCTCCGAGGGGTTGCCGCGGATATACCTGACGCCTTCGCGGCGTACCCTGTCATAAAACTCCTCGAAACCCTTGCCGAAGGCACGTACATCCATGTAGTAAATCCTTACATTGGCTTCCGGGATTTTATCTTTTACCAGGTGGGCCAGCTTTGCCGTGTACATACAGCATACTCTTGAACAGTACTCGTTCCCCGTGCTCTTATCCCGGGAGCCGACACACTTGATAAAGGCGATATCTTTGGGGACATATTCTCCATCCCCTTTGCCGAGGACGATTTTTCCTCCCGTTGGTCCAGAGGAGGAAATCAGCCGTTCCATTTCCAGGCCGGTAAGGACATTGTCATAGTCACTGTAGCCGTACTCAGGTTTCCTGGCAGCGTCAAAAACGTCAAAGCCTGTGGCGACGATGATCGTTCCGGCCTTAAACTCTACAATTTCATCTTTTTGTTCAAAGTCAATGGCTCCGGCAGGGCAGGCCTCCACGCATTTCGGCGATTTGCCGCATTTACCCCTAGTCAGGAAAAGACATTCCGCCGGGTCAATGGTGTACTTGGCGGGGACAGCCTGCGGAAAAGGCAGATAGATGGCGGATCTGTTGCCGATTCCCATGTTGAACTCGCTTGGGATACGTCCCGCCAGCCTGCATTCTTCCGCGCAGTTCCCGCAGCCGGTGCATTTGTCAACGCTTACGAAACGTGCTTTCTTGCGCACCTGTACCTGGAAATTGCCCACGTAACCGCTGATGTTTTCCACCTGAGAATAAGCCATCAGCACAATGTTGGGATGGCTGGCCACATCCACCATTTTGGGGGTCAGGATACAGGCGGAACAGTCCAGGGTCGGGAAGGTCTTGTCAAGCTGCGACATTCTGCCTCCCACAGAAGGTGTTTTCTCTACCAAGTACACTTTGAAGCCGGCGTTGGCGATATCAAGGGCGGCCTGAATGCCAGCAATGCCAGCTCCGATGATTAGTGTCGCCGGCTCAACCGTCACTTCTTTTTCGTACAGAGGCTCAAGGTAGCGTACTTTGGCCAGAGCGGCCGAAACCAATTTTTTCGCCTTAGCTGTGGCCTCCTTTTTCCCCTTGTGCACCCATGAACAGTGCTCCCTGATATTGGCCATCTCCAGGTAATAAGGATTAAGTCCAGCTTCGGCCAGTGTCTTGCGAAAGGTCAATTCATGCATGCGGGGAGAGCAGGAAGCGACCACAATCCGATTTAACCCGTGTTTTTTAATGTCCTCCCTAATCAGCAGCTGGCCGGGGTCTGAGCACATGTAGGAATAGTTGCGCGCTACCCTGACGTAAGGACGGTTGGCAGCATATGCGGTCAGTTCATCTACATCTACAGTCTTAGAAATATTAATTCCGCAGTGGCAGACATAAACGCCAATTTTCGGTTTACTGTTCATAACTCATTTCATCCTCCAACTAATTAGCTGCAGCCGTATCCGATAGGTCATCAGCCGTCAGACTGCCTATCCCCTTAGCTCCTTCAGTTTTTCCGTCAGCTTGGGAACCACTTTAAAAAGATCATCCACAATGGCATAGTCAGCCACCGAGAAGATAGGTGCGTTGGGGTCTTTGTTGATGGCAATAATAGTTTTAGCTGCTTTCATACCGGCTAGGTGCTGGAAGGCGCCTGAGATACCAATAGCAATGTAGACTTTCGGTTTGACGTTTTTTCCTGATGTGCCGACCTGGCGGTCATGAGTCAGCCAGCCGGCGTCAGTGGCGGCGCGTGAACCGGCGATGACCCCATTGATAGCGGCAGCCAGATCCTCAATCATGGGCAGATTCTTTTCTTCTTTCAGCCCACGCCCGATGGCTACCAGGATCTCCGCCTGGCTGATATCGACATCACCCACAGCAGCCTCAATATACTCCACAAACTTGCGGTACTGAATGTCTTCCTTCAGCGGGGAGTCTATCTTTTCCACGGTTCCCTGTTTTGACGGCTCCCCGGCAAGGAAAGAAGATTCTCTGACTGTAAGCAGGTAGGGAGGTTTACCCTTGAAGGCAAAATCGGCGTTTACCTTGCCCTGGTAATACAGCTTTACCGGCTGCAGCCGGCCGCCCTCAAAGCGGAGACCTGTTACATCAGGCACGTAAGGCGTTTTCAACTCCACGGCCAGTGCCGGCGCCATATCGACACCCTGGGTAGTGTGAGCAATCATAACCAGTTCGGGATTATACTGGCTGATTAAGGCAGACATGACCCGCTGGTACTTTTCCGAGTTGTAATCAGCAAAAAGAGGGTCGTCTACATAAAGGACGCTGTCGCTGTAACCGGCGAGTTTTTCGGCAAAGGAGTCTACCCCGCTACCAAGCAGGACAGCCAACACCTTTCCCCCGAGCTCGGAGGCTACGGAGGAGGCCGCCGCCAGCATCTCTAGGCTTACCTCGCGCAATTCTCCACGGCGGTGTTCGGCTAAGACAAAAATGTCACCCATTACAGTAGACCCCCTTTCACCAGTTTGAGAGCCATAACTTCAGCTTTTTCCTCCGGGGCGCCTTCAATTATTTCTGCGTTCGACACCACTTCGGGGATATAGAATTTTAGCAGTTCAACTTGGGAGCCGGCTTCATTAACTTCGTTTTCAGACAGCTCAAGGTCTTCCAGTTTCAGCACTTTAAGCTCTTTTTTCTGGGCTTCTCTAATACCGCGAATCGGAGCGTAACGCGGCACGTTGATGCCTGTCTGAATGGTCAGGACGGCAGGCAAAGAAATCTCTACCACCTCTGACAGGCCGCCTTCCAACTCACGCTGTACCTTTAAGGCGCCGTCCAATATTTCCACTTTTTTGACCATGGCGGCGTGGGGTACTCCCAGTTCTTCGGCCAGGGCTACTCCTACCGACATGTTGCTGTCGTCACTGGACATGCAACCTGTCATCACCAGGTCGAATTTCTCTTTTTTAATCAAGGCAGCCAAGACTTTAGCGACCTGCAGAGGATCTCTGTAATTAATGCGCGGGTCTTCAACCCGGGCAGCACGCTCACCGCCTTTGGCCAAGGCCATCCGTATTACTATGTCTGCATCTTTCGGGCCGAGGCAGAGATACGTAATTTCGCCGCCTTTGGCCTCCTTGATCAGCACCGCTTCCTCCACCGCATAGTTATCGGCGTCATTGATGCCGAAAGAAAATCTGCTGCTGTCAACATTCTTGGCGGTCTGATCGATTTTCACATCTGCTTCCGAGGTATCGGGAACTCTCTTTATGCATACAAACATTTTCATAATGATTCCACCTCCTGCGTCTTTTCTTTATTCCATTGATTAGCAAAAAGGCAAAGCCTGCTTGCAATGCTATTATCCTCCCTGGAGGGCTACACGGCGACTTTGGCCAATATTTCTGTGATGTCGGCAACCTTCATTTCCTCTTCCAAGCCCTTGGCCTTCAGAGCGTCATCCATGGTTAACACACAGAATGGGCAGGCTACAGCCAGCACATCCGCGCCTATCGCCCTAGCGTCCCTGACCCTGGTTTCCGCGAGACGCTCTTTACGCGACTCGGTTTCTACCCACATTTTTCCACCGCCGCCCTCGCAGCAGAGGCTCCGTTCTTTTTTACGCTCAAACTCCAGAACTTCCACACCCGGGATCTGGTTTAAGATATAACGCGGCTCTGCAAAAATATTGTTTTTCTTGCCTAGGTAACAGGGGTCGTGAAAGACAATTTTACTTTTAAGTTCGTTTGTCAACTCTAGGCGGTTGTTTTCCAGGAGTTCGGCCAAAAGCTGGGTATAGTGAATAATTTCAGCTTTTACTAGGGGGTACTGGCTCTTGAAAGTGGTATAACAATGCGGCGAGATGGTCACGATTCGTTTGGCTTCAAAGCTGTTCAGCAGTTCCGTATTGTCTTCCACCATCATCTCGAAGAGGCCCGCTTCCCCCAGGTTGTAGACCTCGCTGGAGCAGCAGGTTTCCGCTTCTCCGATCAAACCGTAATCAACGTCAGCCTTATGCAAGATTTTTACCAGGTTTTGGGCTATCCCCTGCAGTTTCGGGTCATAGGCAATAGTGCAACAGACAAAAAGAAGGTTTTCAACTTTTTCTCCCGGTTCAGCTATTTTTGCCTCGAGTTCCGCAGCCCAATCCAAACGGGTGGCCCGGGGTTTTTTCCAGGGGTTCCCCTCCTGGAAGACGCTCTCAAGGGCATCCCTGACGGTGGGCTGGATGATGCCGCTTTCCACCAGAAGCCCCCGCAGGCCTATCAGCACCTCTAAGGGCTTTAGTCCTTTCGGGCACCTGACAGCACAGGTATTGCAAGTGGTGCAATCCCAGATGTCGGACAGCTTCGCCAATTCATCAAGCATGCTTTCATCAATGGAGTCATAAACAAAACGGCGGACATTCAGATTAGTACGCACTGTCACCGGACAGCCGCCGGTGCACCTTCCGCACTGTATGCACCCTAACAAATCATGCTTTTCCATAAAACTTTGTATTTCTGCATTCATACTTTATACCTCTCTCCACATGGGCTCTGCATTATGAACATTGCGATTTAGCAACGTCAACAGCGGTAAAGGCCATACATTCTGCTCTCCACATGGGCTTGTGCGTTATGAGTATGGTGATGGCATTAAAATGCTGCAGCTTGCTACAACCACCTCCTAAAAATGAGCTCCAAACATGACCCCTTTCTCCCTTGCTTCTTTCGCGGCAGCACCTGTTGGCTTTTAGGTCTCTTTAATACACCGGAGACTTCCGTATTCACCTCCCTACGAGATTGCTTTCACATGGCGCGCCGGGATAATGTCAAGTATTCCTAACTTGGTCTGTGGAGCATGATTTTCTTAAGCACACAAAAGCAGCAGCGCTACCACCTGCCATAGTGTTTGAATTTTGGGGGATGGCGCATTAATTGCGAATGGAGCACAAATAATTCTCCGCATTAATAATTCTTGATGATAAACAAAAATCCTGCCCGCCATTTAAAAAAAGCGTCTCTACAGGGTGCTAGTTTTAGAGCAGCCCCTTAGTAAGAAAGGTGCGGAATCGGAGAAAGACTTGTACAAACACATTGTTATTGGCAAGTTTTGTCTGGTGCGTTATAATCGTGATAAGATTTATACCAATGAAAATACTATTGGCAGGAGGTGTGGTCGTGGAGCAGGTTGGTCAGGTTGTGGAGATCATCGGTGACAAGGCTAAAATTAAGGTCAAACGTCATGATGCTTGCAGTAAATGCGGCGGCTGCGGTGTGGCTCTTTCCGGAAAAGGGGAAAATTATCTGCAGGCCTTAAACACAGCAAATGCTGAAGTGGGACAGACGGTCAAGGTAGCAAGCGACACGGGGGAGGTGCTGAAAGCATCTTTTGTGGTCTATGTTGTCCCTATCTTGTCTCTGCTGGCAGGTCTCTGGTTCGGCCAGACTCTAGGGGGAGATTGGGCATCTCTAATCCTAGGCATCATTTTCCTGTTGTTATCCTACTTGGCGGTACGCGCTTATGACAGAAAGATGGCGGGTGGCCGGATACAATCTGTCGTAGTGGAGGTCTTAGAGGAGCCGGCTGTGCCGGAAGACGAAAAATGTTAGTGCTTGGAGTAAGTGGCAGCCCACGGCGCGGCGGCAACTCAGAAACACTGCTTGATGAAGCACTGACTGGCGCCAGGGAAGCAGGTGCCGGTGTGGAAAAGATTATCCTGGCAAACCTCTCTATTTCTCCTTGCACAGCCTGTGGCGTCTGTGATAAGACGGGAGAGTGCCCTATTGCAGACGATATGCAAGATATTTACCGTCAACTGTCTAATTGCAACGCGCTGATTTTTGCTTCGCCCATCTACTTTTACTCAGTAACAGCCTGGGCCAAGGCGGCCATTGACCGCTCGCAGGCTTTATGGGCGCGCAAGTATGTGCTGCAAAAGGAGCAGGAAGCGATTCCCAGACAAGCGGCTTTTATTGGTGTTGGTGCCACGCGGGGGAAAAGTCTCTTTGACGGCCCCAAGCTGACGATGAAGTATTTTTTCGATGCGGCCGGTTTTGTCTGCACGTCCGAAATGCTTTTAAAAGGACTCGATGGGAAAGATGCCGTTCTCGGCTTCCCGGAGCACTTGCGGGTTGCCCGTGAAATAGGACGGTCTTTGCTCGTTCCCCGATAGGCAGTAAAACAAATTTGCAGTTTGACAGTTGCGGCAGACTTATGTTAAAATCCTTCCAAAGAAATTGCATACCTCACCGCTTTGGTGAGGTAGAGGCGCGGTGTGTCAAGAGTAAGGCCTAGGGAAGCGGGAAGTTGATGAACAGGCCAGAAAGGGTCCACCGCCGAAGCGTGTGCTTTTCCACAAAGCGCAGGCTGGGTCGGCAGTGAACAACTGCCGGACTGTCAACGGAAGCAGCCCTTTGACTTCCGCTGAAGCGCTATCTCATTAGGAGGGCGTCTGAGGTTGCGTCTTTTGTGCCTGATGGCTGGCAGCAACCTGTTGGCCGTTTTTGTTTTGCGTAGCAAAAAAATAGGGGATTTTCTTCCTGTGCAACGGGGGATTCCCCCCCTGCTCTTGCGGGGTGCTCAGGAACGAAGTTCCGCCGAAGGGGCGGCAGCCCTAGCGGACAAGAAAACGCCCCTTCGGACAAAGCGCAAAGCGTTTTTCTTGTTAGTCATTTGTGGGGTGGAGGGAGATTAATTGTTTTTAACCGGCACGATGCGTTTTAACCGGCAGGGGCACCTAGAGATTGGTGGCTGCGATGCGGTCGAACTGGCCAGGCAGTTTGGAACGCCGCTTTATATCATGGACGAAGAGCTGATACGGCAAAATTGCGCCTTATATCGCGATAACTTGCGCCACCTCTACCCGCAAAGCCAGGTGGCTTATGCCGGCAAGGCTTTTTTGACCATGGCCATGTGCCGACTGGCAGATGAAGAAAAGCTTGGTCTGGACGTGGTTTCCGGCGGGGAGATTTATACAGCGCTCCAGGCCGGTTTTCCGGCCGGGAAAATGATTTTTCACGGCAACAACAAGTCGCCCGAAGAGATAGAAATGGCGTTGGCTGCCGGTGTGGGCCGCTTTGTTGTTGACAGCCTGTCGGAGCTCGAACTTTTAGCAGGGCTGGCGGCCAAAACCGGTCAGGACGCTGCTATTTACCTGCGTATAAAGCCAGGAGTTGAAGCTCATACGCATCATTACATACAAACCGGCCAGACCGACTCCAAATTCGGACTTGGCCTGACCGATGGACAGGCTCTGGCTGCCGTCCGTGCTGCTTTGCAAACCAAACATCTTGACTTGGTCGGCCTGCATTGCCATATCGGCTCGCAAATCTTTGACCTAGAGCCGTTCCGGCTGGCAGCGGCGGTGATGATGGACTTTATGCAGGAAATCAGGGAGAAAACCAAGTTTACTATTGGGGAACTCGACTTGGGCGGCGGGTTTGGCATTCGCTACCGGCCGGATGATTCTCCGTGCTCTGTGGTGGACTTTTTGGCGTTAATTGCGGCTACGGTCAAAGAAAGAGCAGGGGAGCATAATTTCCCCTTGCCGCTGCTTTTGCTGGAGCCGGGCCGTTCTATCATCGGAGAGGCCGGGACTACTCTTTATACTGTAGGCTCTATCAAGGAAGTGCCTGGTGTGCGCAAGTATGTAGCGGTAGATGGCGGGATGATGGACAATTTGCGTCCGGCACTGTATGAGGCGAAATACGAATCGTTGCTCGCTAACCGGGTAGATGACACGAGTAGGGAAGTTGTCTCTATTGCCGGCAAGGCCTGCGAATCGGGAGATATGCTCATCTGGGATGCTACGCTGCCAAGACTGGTGCGCGGGGACATCCTAGCCGTTCTTTCTACCGGGGCGTACCATTACTCAATGGCCAGCAATTACAACCGCTTTCCGCGTCCGGCGGTCGTCTTTGTTCGACAAGGCAGGGCGGATTTGGTAGTAGCCAGAGAATCTTACGAAGACTTGGTACGCAACGACCTTCTCCCTGCGGGCTGCTGCCAGCGAACTAGGGGGATTGTGTAAGATGCGGTTTGTCAAAATGCACGGATTAGGCAACGATTTTATCTTTATTGAAGACTTCGGCCTGCGTCTGAAAGACTTTCCGGAACTGGCGCGCCGCCTCTGTCACCGCCATTTTGGCGTCGGTGCCGACGGAATGGTCCTCTTGCAACGCGGTGAGAAGACGGCATTTAAGATGCGTATTTTCAACGCTGACGGCAGTGAGGCAGAGATGTGCGGCAATGCGCTGCGCTGTGCCGGCAAGTACCTGTACGAGCGGGGCCTAGTCTGTGATACCGTTATGCAGCTGGAAATGCAGCAGCAGGTGAAAACGCTGCGCCTGCTGCTGGAAGACGGACAGGTAACGGCTGTGGAAGTCAACATGGGGCCTCCGGTGCTGGAAAGTACGGCTGTGCCCGTCAGCGGTGCGAGCAGACGTGTTATCGGCGAGGAGTGGACTGCTGCCGGACACGTTTTTAAAATTACGGCCGTTTCCATGGGCAACCCGCACGGCGTTATTTTTGGCGGCGATCCGGCACTGATTCCGCTGGAGGAGTGGGGGGCAGCCATTGAAACTCACCCGTTTTTCCCCCGCAAGGCCAATGTGGAATTTGTCGAGGTGCTCTCGCCTGTAGAGGCACGCCTGCGCGTTTTTGAAAGAGGTGTGGGGGAGACGCTAGCTTGCGGTTCGGGTGCTTGCGCCGTGTTGGTGGCCGGAGTGTTAAACGGATTATTGGCGCGTAAGGCTAGCTTGCACCTGCCGGGCGGAACTCTCCTTGTGGAGTGGCGCGAAGATAACCATGTGTACATGACCGGCTCGGCCACGGAAGTCTTTCGCGGCGAACTGGTTAGCCCCAGTGACTTCGCTCGTAACTATCCTCAGAAAACGGAGTGATGGATGGAAATGCAGATTCAGCCTGCCGAACGTATCAGCAAACTGCCCCGCTATCTCTTTGCGGAAATCGACAAGAAAGTGCGTGCCGCGTTGGAAAAAGGAGTCGACGTTATCAGGCTTGGGATTGGAGACCCGGATACGCCTACACCTGAGTATATCATCCAGCGTATGAGGGAGGAAGTGCAACAACCACGCAATCATACCTATCCTCCGGATGAAGGCCTGGCCGAATTCCGGCAGGCGGTAGCCGATTATTATCGGCGGCGGCACAACGTGGAGCTTGATCCCAAGCGGGAGGTTTGTGTGCTGCTCGGCTCCAAAGAAGGGATCGCCCATATCTCGGCCTGTTTTGTCAATCCTGGCGATGTGAACCTAGTGCCTGACCCTGGGTATCCGGTGTACAGCATTGGCACGATGTTTGCCGGCGGGGAGGCGTACCGGATGCCGCTGCGCAGGGAAAATGATTTTTTGCCAGACCTTTCGTCTGTCGACCCGGCCGCCGCCGATCGCGCCAAGCTGATGTTTTTGAATTACCCCAACAACCCTACCGGTGCGGTGGCGCCACCGGAGTTCTTTGCCGAAGTAGTGGCGTTTGCTAAGAAACATCAGCTTGTTGTCTGCCATGACCTAGCCTACAGCGAAATAGCCTATGACGGTTACCAGCCGCCTTCTTTTTTGGAGACGCCGGGCGGAAAAGAGGTCTGTATTGAATTTGGGTCGCTGTCCAAGACTTTTAACATGACGGGCTGGCGGATTGGCTACGCTGTGGGTCGCTCTGAAGTGGTGGAGGTTCTGAGCCGTTACAAGACCAATATTGACTCCGGTACTTTCAAAGCGATCCAGTATAGCGGTGTAGAGGCGTTTAATAACGAGGAAGCCTTACGCTTTCGTGAACGGATGTGCCGCCTCTACCAGGAAAGACGCGATGTGGCCGTCTCCGCCCTGCAGGAGATGGGCGTTGCTGTGCAGGCCCCCAAAGCAACTTTTTATATCTGGGCCGAGGTTCCTGCCGGTTTCTCTTCCTCCGCCGAATTTGTCTCGTTCATCCTGGAAGAGACGGGTGTGGTTATCACGCCGGGGCGTGGCTTCGGCGAGTACGGTGAAGGCTATTTTCGCCTGGCGTTGACGGTGGAGGCGGCAAGAATCAGAGAGGCGATGGAGCGCATCAGAAAAGCGTTGGCACGCTGTTGATCAGCCTGCGCTTAGTTCACGCGGCAAGGATCTTCGGCATATGCTAAAGAGCGCTGATTATACGGTTAGGAGGGCTAGCTATTAAAAAGTATAATGTAGCCATTGTGGGAGCCACAGGTATGGTGGGACAGTCTCTCGTCCAAGTGTTGGAAGAGAGACGCTTCCCCATGAGCGGCCTGAAGTTGCTGGCTTCGTCCCGCTCTGCTAATCTTACGGTAGAGGTGCTGGGACGCACTTATCGGGTGGAAGAGGCTAAGCCGGAGTCTTTTGCCGGCGTGGATATTGCTTTCTTCAGCGCCGGCGAGGCTATCAGCTGTGAGCTGGCACCGGAGGCGGTGCGGCACGGCGCGGTCGTGGTCGACAACAGCAATGCTTTCCGGATGGATGAGGGCATCCCGCTTGTCGTGCCGGAAGTCAATGCGGCGGCGCTTGCCGCCCACCGTGGGATCATTGCCAATCCCAACTGCTCTACCATCCAGCTGGTAGTGGCTCTTGAGCCACTGCAGCAGGCGGCCGGTCTGGTGCGGGTGGTGGTGGCCTCCTACCAGGCCGTCTCCGGTGCCGGCAGAGAAGCGGTAGACGAACTGGCGGCGCAGGCCCAGGCCATTCTGGCTGGCCGCGATGATTTTCCGCGGGAGCGCATTCCTCACGCCGGCGCTCGGGTACAGCATCAGATCGCTTTTAACCTTGTGCCGCAGATTGATGTCTTTGCTGAGGATGACTACTCTAAGGAAGAGCTGAAGGTGATCCGTGAGACACGCAAGATTATGGGGCTGCCAAATTTGCGGATTACGGCAACTACGGTGCGGGTTCCCGTTTTTAACAGCCATTCCGAGGCAGTTAACGTGGAGCTGGCCAGGCCTCTTTCTGCTGCAGACGCGCGGGAAGTACTGAGGAAGGCGCCGGGGGTGGTGCTTGTTGATGACTTGGCGGAGCTTGCTTATCCTATGCCGGCGCAGGTCAGTGGCCGTGACGAAGTTTTTGTCGGGCGGGTACGCCCTGACTTGTCCGTGGAAAATGGGCTCAATATGTGGGTAGTGGCCGACAATATCCGCAAAGGAGCCGCTACCAATTCTATTCAAATTGCCGAGGCGCTTATTGCAGGCGGCCTGCTTTAGGAGGAGCTGTCTCTTGAAAATTATTGTACAGAAATTTGGGGGGACGTCTGTAGCCAGCCCCTTGTTGCGGGAAGAAGTGGCCAAACGTGTCCGAGAGGCTAGGGAGAAAGGCTACAAGCCAGTAGTGGTAGTGTCGGCCATGGGCCGTACCGGAGACCCTTACGCTACCGACACGCTGCGGGAGCTGGTGGCGGCCTCCTGCGGATGCGGAGAATATTCTATCCGTGACCTTGATCTGATTATGTGCTGCGGGGAGATTATTTCCGCCGTGGTGATGGCCTCTACCCTCTGCGACCACGGGCTGATTTCTCTGGCGCTGACCGGATGGCAGGCCGGGATGATTACCGATGGCAACTACGGTCAAGCTCAAGTGGTGGACTTCCAGCCAGAGCGACTGCTGGCTCACCTGCGCAATGACGAAGTAGTAGTAGTAGCTGGCTTTCAGGGTATCACACCAGAGGGAGAAATCAACACCTTAGGGCGCGGAGGCAGCGACACAAGTGCGGTGATTTTAGGCGCCGGCCTTGGTGCGGAGCAGGTAGAGATTTATACCGATGTGGACGGCATCATGACGGCTGACCCCAAGGTGGTCAAGGATGCCCGCATCATCGACCACCTTACCTACAATGAAGTCTGCCAGTTGGCCTACGAAGGAGCCAAGGTTATCCACCCGCGTGCTGTGGAAGTGGCCATGCAGCATAACATACCGCTGATTGTCAAACGCCTGAGGGAAAGCGAGGCCGGTACCGTCATCAGCCGTGACCCAGCCGGTGGCGAGGCCAGATTCGGCAAGCGCGAATGGCGCGTGATTACCGGTATTGCGCACAGTACAGGCCTAGCGCAGGTGACGGTGGACACAGCGGCGGAAGAGTCAACGCTGGAACTGGAAATGTTTGAGCGGCTAGCGGCGGCACGCATTTCCATTGACATGATTTCTCTTTTTCCGGAGCGCAAGTATTTTACCGTCGCGGAAGATAAGCTGGCGCAGGCAGAAATGATTTTCCGCGAGCTTGGTGTGAAGCACCAGGCCTTGAGCGGTTGTGCCAAGGTTTCTGTAGTAGGCCTAGGTATGCGCAACCTTCCCGGGGTCATGGCTCGCGTCGTCCACGCGCTGAACGAGAAAAAAGTGCGAATCCTGCAAACAGGTGACTCGAATATCACCATTTCCCTGTTAGTCCGGGAAGATGATTTAGCCGAGGCCATTCGCACTCTGCACGACCACTTTAAGCTGGCTACCCCGCCCGGTGATGACGAGCGGGTACTGGCCTGACCGCAAACCAGAATATGTCCTGGCTTGAGGTAAAGCCGGAGCGGGCAGTACGGGGGATGATTACTTTGCGGCAGGCCTGGAAGACGGTGAGATAATATTGAGTTTTGCGGCAACAGGGGCTCAATATTGGCGGTACTTGACAAGATTATGACCTTTATTTATAAATATAAAGTGTAAACAGAGCAAAAGTTAGTTGGGAGGCAGGACGGTGCTTACTTATGATTACAAGTGTGACCAGTGTGGCGTATTTGAGAAGGAACAGCGCATTAGTGAACCGGCCTTGGAATGTTGCCCCGGGTGCGGCGGTCGGGTAAAACGGCTGATCAGCAAAAATGTGGGGATAGTGTTCAAAGGTCCTGGTTTCTATGTCAATGACAGCAGGAAAGAACAGGCAGGTTGTGGTGCTGACATGGACTGTAACGCCAGAGCCTGTGACAGTGGTTCATGTGCAATAAGTCAGGACAAGTCGGCCTGCTGAAGCATTCTTCCCTGTACCCGTTTGATGGACAGTGCAAACATGTGGCACAGCATAACCGGAGCAAATATTCTACAAATGGCTGCCTGACAATTCTTCAGGCAGCCATTCGCTTTAGTTACAGGGGTTATTCTTGTCCTTATCCTTGTAACTATAAAAAGGCCGAGTACCCCTTGAGAGAGGGGTATTCGGCTCAAACGGACCGTTAGTCCCTAAGATTATATGCTGATTATAGCTAAATATTATTGAACACATAGCTATTAGCTGCTATAATTATATTCATCCAAGAAGAAACGGAGTGTTAATTGTGCGTGTCAATACCACAGATCTGCAAAATGCCTTTGGCAAATATCTTGCCTTGGTGGAAAAGGAAGAGGTCATCGTCGTCAAAAACGGGAAAAGCGTGGCCAAGCTCATCCGCTACAGCGAACCGGATTTTTTTATCGTGCATGAGGAAGCGAGAGAGTATAAATCTCACAGGCGCGTTAGCTACGATGAATACATGGCCCTGGTTAAGGTGTCGGACCAGCGCTATGAACTGATTGACGGAGAGGTTTACCTGCTGGCCTCACCCAGCTTCAAACACCAGGTTGCAGTGAATGAAATTGCAGGCTATTTTTACAACTATTTCAGGGGTAAATCCTGCCGCTCCTTGACAGCGCCGCTTGACATCAGGCTTTTTGGTTTCGCCACCAAGTTCGAGGAAGACCCGAATGTAGTGCAGCCCGATATTGTGGTAATCTGTGACGAAGAGAAGGTCAACGCAGAGGGAAGGTACGAGGGCATACCGGCGCTGGTGGTGGAAATCCTTTCTCCATCTACCAGGGGCAAGGATATGGCAGCCAAATTAAACCTCTATATGAAAAGCGGCGTCCGGGAATACTGGATCGTGGACCTGGAAAGGGAAAGCATTATGCAATATATTTTTTCCGCAAAACGGGATATAGACAGTTTAGATACTTTTGGCGCAGGGGATACGATTAAAGCAGCCGTTTTCGATGGTCTGGAAATAAAAATCAGCAGTATTATGCCCTAGAGGGCCGTCCCGGTCACAATCGGGCCGCAAGTTGCCACAATACTTAAATTATGCTAAGATTGGAGTGAAGAGGCGGGGATAACCGTGGAAGAACAAGCGAAATATCCTTCCGAAGAGCGTCAAATCGCGGAGCAGGCATTTTCTCCGTTTAACTGGCTGCAAAGCGAGATAAAAGACATCCGACAGGAAGTCAGAGATGTCCGCCTGGAAGTACGAGCGGTGGAAAGCAGCCTGCGGCAAGAGATTGGTTCTCTTCGTCAAGAAATCAGTTCCCTGCGGCAGGAATCCAAGCAGGAGTTTAGTTCCCTGCAGCAGGAGTTTGCTGGCTTCCGCACGCTCATACGGGCAACGCTGGCCCTTGTCGTCGGGACACTCGGCCTAACAATCACTGTAGCTATACGATGATAAAAATGCCCTGTAGCAGCAACACGCACGGAGCGGATGCTATGCTGATGTAAGCTGAAAGCTAACATTGAATCCACAGCACAGGCGTCTTTTCCAAACAAGGGCGGTTGAAAACGGGGCCTTGACCAAATATACTTATACTTTCGCAAAGATATAGCACCAGAGAGGGTTAAGTAAGATGTCAGAGAAGGTCGTATTCACGATAGGGCATTCATCGCACGATATTAAGTATTTTGTGGAGCTTTTGAAAAAGCAGGGTGTTACTTGGCTAATTGACGTTAGAAGCTCTCCGTACAGCAGAATCGCTCCACAATTTAATAAGGACAGATTGCGTTTAACCCTAAAGGACGAAGAAATAAGTTATGTACATTTTGAGAAAGAATTCGCGGCAAGGCAGACTAGGCCTTCTTTGCTTGATAGAGACGGCAGAGTTGATTTTGATAAAGTAAGGAAAACGGATGAGTTTAAGCAGGGGGTGCAAAGACTACAAAAGGCTGTGGATCTTGGGTATATAGTCTCCCTGATGTGCTCAGAAGCTGATCCGTTTGAATGTCATCGCTTTTCTATGATTTCATATCAACTCGTAAAAGAAGATTTACGGGTTCATCATATCTTGCGGGATGGGAAGTTAGTTGACAATAACGAACTTGAGGAAAGGTTACTAAAAAAATATTACCCAAAGCATGATCCAAATAAACCACAGTTTGCATTGAATGAAGAGGGCGAAATGTCTTCTGAAGATACTCAGAAGCTAATTGATGAAGCATATAAAAAAAGAGGTAAAGATATGGCATTTTCAACATTGGATGCCTGCCCTGTAAACTTATTGCAGGCATCTTATACTTTTAACAATTGTGATCAAATGTGGAGTGCCGGGATCAATGGATTAGCTGAACACAAACCGACCGCGGCAAGAGACTGTAGGGGTACGGGAATACGGAGTTGTCGACGGGAGTCTTGACAAGCTCCCGGCGGGGAAGTACAATCAAGTTAAGTGCAAAAGCAAACGCGATGAACGGGAACAGTAGCTCCAGCTTGAGACTCAGAGAGCCGGCGGCAGGTGCGAGCCGGTGTCGGGGCAGGAAGCGAAATTACACCCGGGAGCGGCGGACCGAAAGGCAGGGCCAAGTAGGCTCCGACGGATTCCCGCCGTTAAATGAGGGAAGAGGCATCATCCCGTTCGGGACGTGCCTTAAACGAGTGGGCCGCGAGGCTAATTTGGGTGGTACCGCGGATAATTCCGTCCCTTTGGGGGGCGGTTTTTTGTTTTGCCGGATTACGATTCTAGGGTGGTGGTCAAGTATGGAACCAGACTATGCTTATGGGCAGCTAAAAATAGTCTTTCTTATGGCAAATGGAAGGGGAAAATACGTTTTACAAGAATTAAGCTTAAAGGAGTGATCCCCGTGATTATTGTGCTGGCTTCCGGTGTCCGGAAAGAGGAAATCGAACTGGTTACAGTCAGGCTAGAGAAGGCTGGCCTTGGCGTACACCTTTCTGTCGGCCAGTTCAGAACGATTGTAGGCGCTATTGGCGATGAGAAAGTTGTGCGGGAGATGGGGCTGGACGCGCTGCCTTTTGTGGAAAAGGTCTTGCCTATCACCCAGCCGTTTAAGCTGGTCAGTCGGGAATTCAAGGAGGATAATTCCGTCTTTCAGTTAGCCAACTGTGCCGTGGGCGGGGAGGAAATTGTGCTGATGGCGGGACCTTGCGCGGTGGAAAGCGAAGAGCAGCTTTTGGAAGCCGCTTTAGCTATCAAGGCTGCCGGCGCCCAAATCTTGCGCGGCGGGGCGTTTAAACCCCGCACCTCACCTTATTCCTTTCAGGGCCTAGAGGAAGAGGGTCTGAAAATTTTGGCCAGAGTCAGGGAACAGACCGGCTTACCCATCGTTACCGAAGTGATGGATCAGCATACCGTAGGCCTCGTTAACGAATATGCCGACATTATTCAGGTCGGAACGCGCAACATGCAAAATTTCTACATGCTGCGGGAGCTGGGCAAGCTGGAAAAACCCATTATGTTAAAAAGAGGCTTGTCGGCCACTGTAGAAGAGTGGCTGATGGCCGCCGAATATATTATGTCCGGTGGCAATCACAGGGTGATTCTCTGTGAACGCGGTATTCGCACCTTTGAAACGTATACACGCAACACTCTGGATCTTTCCGCCGTGCCGGTAGTTAAGCACCTGAGTCACCTGCCGATAGTGGTAGACCCCAGCCACGGCACAGGCAACTGGCGCTGGGTGCCATCCATGAGCCGTGCTGCCGTGGCCGCCGGTGCTGATGGGGTGATGGTGGAGGTTCACCCGCGCCCTGAGGAAGCGCTTTGTGATGGTGCTCAGTCACTAACACCGGAGAGGTTTGCGGGGTTGACGGATGAATTGCGCAAAGTGGCTGCAGCCAGCGGCAGATCTTTGAGGCAGGTGAGCTAGTTGACGCAGCTTTTTAGGCGGGTGGCCATCATCGGTGTGGGGATGATGGGCGGTTCCCTCGGGCGCGCCTTGCTTTCCCGAGGCCTGGCCGGAGAAGTGGTGGGTTTTGATGCTGCACCGGTAGCGCTGAGAGCGGCCAAGGTGCTCGGCGCCATCAGCCGCAGTGCCGCTTCCCTGGCGGAGGTCGTGTCCGGAGCGGAGCTGGTTGTCCTGGCGGCGCCTGTGGGCGCGGTTATAAAGCTCTTACCCGAGGTGGCACGCCTAGCGGACAAAGGGAGCATCATCACCGACGTATGCAGCACTAAGCTGCAAATACTAAAGGCAGCGGAAACGCTGCCTGAGGGTATTTCTTTCGTAGGCGGCCACCCGATGGCCGGCTCAGAAAAGGACGGCGTGGTCGCGCTGGACGAGAATCTTTTGGAAAAAGCGGTGTATGTTTTAACACCTGTGGGGAAAGGCCGTCCTGAGATTCTGAAGAAAATGGCCGTCCTTGTGCGGAGGCTGGGAGCAGTACCGCTAATCCTGGGGGCCAAAGAGCACGATGAGTTGGTCGCTGCTATCTCCCACCTGCCACATCTGGCAGCTACGGCGCTCGTTAGGACGGTGGAGGAAAAGCGGGAAGAGCGGGAGGGGTTGCTGAAGTTGGCGGCGGGAGGTTTTCGTGATACGACGCGGGTGGCTATGGGCAACCCAAAGATGTGGAAGGATGTTTACATGTCCAACAGGGAGAATATTGTGCCGTTATTGGATGAATATATTGGGCAACTTGAACGGCTGCGAGAGTTAACGAAGTTAGGCGATGAGGACGGACTGCTGGCCGCGTTTCATGACGCCAGGAACTTCCGGCAGCAAATTCCCCACCGGGGAAGCAGGGTTTCCCACGCAGAATACAATCAGGAGGGATGACCTTGAGCATGGTAGTCGCAGCGGGTGAGCCGCTTTGTGGTGAAATTACGGTGCCGGGTGATAAGTCCATCTCTCATCGGGCAGCGCTTTTCGGGGCGCTGGCTACTGGCCAAACCAGGATTGAGGGTTTTTTGGCGGGAGAGGACTGCCTGTCTACTGTGGCCTGCCTCCGGCAGTTAGGCGCAGTGGTAGAACTGAACAGTGAGGCGGTCCTGGTCGGCGGTGTGGGACTGGACGGATTGCGGGAGCCGGATGATGTTCTGGACGCTGGCAATTCAGGAACTACGGCGCGGCTTTTGCTTGGTGTACTGGCCGGACAGCCTTTTTATTCCGTGCTGACCGGGGACGGTTCCCTGCGACGCCGGCCGATGGGGAGAGTCACGGCACCGCTAGGGCAGATGGGGGCACAATTTTCCGGCCGGGCGCAGGGAAAACTGCTGCCGCTGTCGGTGCAGGGAGGAAGCTTGCGCTCCATTTATTACCATTCTCCGGTAGCCAGTGCCCAAGTTAAATCCGCCGTACTGCTGGCTGGCTTGTTCGCGGACGGTGAGACGGCTGTCCTGGAGCCGGAAAAAAGCCGGGACCATACCGAACGGATGCTTTCTGCTTTTGGGGCCAGAGTGGAAACACAAGGCCGCGAAGTTCGTGTCCAAAGTAGCCCTGAGTTGCGCGGCCGCTTAGTGCGTGTACCGGGGGACATTTCCTCGGCCGCCTTTTTCCTGGTAGCAGCTAGCATCGTACCTGGTTCTGACCTGCTGCTACGCAATGTGGGAGTTAACCCCACCCGTACCGGCGTCCTAGAGGCACTTCAGGAGATGGGGGCCGACCTTGTATGCCTGAATGGGCGGGAGGAAAGTGGCGAGCCGGTGGCGGATATCCGTGTGCGTCACGCAACTTTACGCGGCATAGAAATCGGCGGGGCGCTTATCCCCCGGCTGATTGATGAGCTGCCGGTGCTGGCGGTAGCGGCGGCTTTTGCGGAAGGAACCACTATCGTCCGCGAGGCAGCAGAATTGCGTGTCAAGGAAAGCGACCGCATTGCTGTCATGACGGAAGAGTTGGGCAAGCTAGGCGCCGATATTACGGCGCTTCCAGACGGCTTTGTAGTGTGCGGCGGGAAAAAGCTGACCGGCGGGCGTGTCTCCAGCCGCGGCGACCACCGGATAGCTATGTCGCTCTGTGTGGCGGCTTTAGCCGCTTCTTCCCCCGTTACGCTTGATGACCCTGACTGTATGGCCGTTTCCTACCCCGGCTTTTTAAAAACCTTACTTCAAGCCTGACTACAGGGATCCAACGCTTCCAGCCCCCAGTGCTGTGCCAGTGGAAGGAGTTTTATCTGAACAGGAATTTTAGATAGTTGCTTAGAAGAGGAAAAACGCCCCTACTGTGGAAGAATAATCTCCAGGATAACGCGCAGGTACAAAGGAGCAGGGAATGCTGAAATCAAATCCGTTGCCGGAGGAGTACACTCCGGCCTTATACAGTGACTACCTAGCGGCGCTGCCACAGGCGCGCAGTTTTTTGGGTGCGCACTTCAGTGAGCCAGGGATATTTGCCGAAACTGCGGACAAGGTGATTGCGGCCTACCGCGGTGAGCGGCGCCGCCTGTCAGCGATGCTTCTGGACTATAATCGGGCTCTGGGCTGTTCGGAGGAGACGCGGTCACAGGCCGAGAGGCTGTCCGACCCGAGAGCGGTGGCCGTCCTCGCCGGGCAGCAGGCCGGTTTGTGCGGCGGGCCGCTTTACACCGTCTACAAGGCTTTAGCAGCGGTAAAGCTGGCGCGTAGGCTGGAGGCAGAGCTTAGCCGACCGGTTGTCCCCGTCTTCTGGGTGGCAAGTGAGGACCACGACTTTTCCGAGGCGAACCATTTCTGGCTGCTGGACCGGGAGGACCGCCTGCGTCGCGTTGACTTGGCGCTGCCGCACCGGGGAGAGCCGGTAGGGAAATTGGTGCTTCCCCGGGAAGTGATGGAGCAAGTGGTGACGAGCCTAGGAGAACTTGCTTGGGAAAGCGAATTTTCCGGGGATGTTTTGGCGTTGCTTTCTGAAACGGGTGCTCTCTCCGCCACCCCGGCAGACTGGTTTGCTCGCCTCTTGGCCCGGCTTTTTGCTGCGGAGGGGCTGGTTTTTTTTGACCCGCTGCTTCCGCAGGCCAGAGAAATGCTGTCGCCCTTTTTTTCTGAAACACTGGCACAGCAGGAGGAAATAAGAGGCGCGCTGCTGACCCGTGAAGCGGCTCTGCAGGCTTCCGGCTACCCAATACAGGTGGAAAGGGAAGAAGGCGCTAGCCTGTTGATGTGGATGGGCGAGCGACGCTCGGCCTTGTATTTTCGCAAGGGGAACTTTGCTACTCGTGATGCGGCTGTTTCTTTTAGCGCCGCGGAACTGCAGGAGCTGGCGGCCGCCTCGCCGGAGAGCTTAAGCCCTAACGTGTTGCTGCGCCCGTTGGCGCAGGACCGCCTCTTTCCGACGGTAGCCTATATTCCAGGCCCTGGCGAATTAGCCTACTTTGCTCAGCTGTTGCCGCTTTACGCTATTTTTGGACAGCAGCCACCAGTGCTGATGCCAAGACCAGGCCTGACTGTCGTCGAGCCGCGCTTATCTCGCTACATCAAGCGTTACGGTATTACGGAGAATAGTCTGCTGTCCGATGTTGAGGGGTATCTGCAGCAGGCGCTCAGCCGGCAGAGTGGCGTGGACCTGGACGCATTATTTGTGCGCCTGCGCCGGCAGTTGCAGCAGGAATATGCAGACCTAGGGGGGGCACTGGGCCGTCTTGATAGATCGCTAATCGGGCTGGCGGAGAAAAACCTGCAACACGTTTATGCCGAGATTGCCTACCTGCAAAAGGCGGCCTTGGAAAAGGAGCGGCAAAAAGGCGAAACAGTTGTCAGGCATTTTGCCAGCCTCAAACAGTCATTACTGCCAAGGGGACTGTTGCAGGAGCGGGTGCTAAGCTTTTTCCCCTTCCAGTGCAAATACGGTCCTGCTTTTTGGCATAGGCTGAAGGAAGAGTTCCCGGAGTCGCCGGGTCATTACCTGTACTACTTTTGACGAACATTGTCCAAAAGGGTGCTAAACATCCCCCGTGCTTTAGCCAGGAGGTTCTAATATTCACCGGAAGAAAAATAAAAATTTGCAGAAAAAACATAGCCGTGTCAGGAAAGTTGTTGCTCCGCAAGGGCTATGGTATAGTGAGAGCTAAGGAGGCTTAGCCATGAGCATGGAAATATCGCTTAATGGTTATCCACTTCTCTCAGGTTGAGAAAACCCTTATAATTAGAGCATGAGAGAATATCCGATGACATTTGATGAGTTTATCAAGCAATTTATGACAGAAGAACAATGCCGGGACTATCTTTACAGTTTAAGATGGTCACTATTAAGCCCCCTAATAGAACTTGAGTCATGTCCCCTTGTTGATATAAAATAAAACCACGGAAGGGGATATGACAATGAACCGCCAGAGGTATCCAAAAACCCTAAAGGAACAACTTGTCAGAGAGGTTCAGGAAGTTGGTAACGCTGTTCCAGTAGCTAAACGTCACGGAATAAACCTGAAAACATTATACCGATGGATTCA